>NZ_DEYI01000084.1:0-10956 GCF_002364475.1 Idiomarina sp. UBA3162 | reverse complement strand
AAACGCTTGATTGATTGACGAACTGTTTTCCAGTTAGTCAACATACCACCTAACCAACGGTGATTTACGAAGTACTGACCACAGCTCAATGCTGCTTCCTTTACAGGCTCAGCGGCTGCACGTTTAGTACCAACGAACAAGATTTTACCTTTGTTTGAAGCAACGTGCTGCATGTAGCTCAACGCGTCGTTGAACATAGGCACTGTTTTTTCAAGGTTGATGATGTGGATCTTGTTGCGAGCGCCAAAAATGAAAGGCTTCATTTTTGGATTCCAGAAACGAGTTTGGTGACCGAAGTGGACACCTGCTTTCAGCATGTCACGCATTGACACGTTTGCCATAATACTTTTCCTTTTGTAGGGGTTAAGCCTCCATATACCCCATAGCACGACCCGCTTGGGCACCCCGTGATATGTGTCGATATATGTGTGGTTTAAATTTAAAGTGAATTTTTGCTTTCAAAAAGCGCGCATTTTATACCACATCCTGCGCCACGGCGCAATCACAATAGACGAAAAAGGCACGCGCAGATCCGTATCACAGCATGGCTAAGCGGCGCTTAAATTGGTAGACTGCGTGAACGATTATAAAAGTAGCCAATTTAAGAGACCGTATTTAATGAGTATATCGATAAAAACGCCAGAAGAAATCGAGAAAATGCGCGCTGCGGGCCGCTTAGCCGCCAGTGTATTAGAAATGATTGGTGAGTACGTGAAACCGGGGGTTACGACCGAAGAGTTGGACCAGGTTTGTCACGACTACATTGTTGCGCACAACGCCTACCCCGCACCACTTAATTATCACGGCTTCCCAAAATCGATTTGTACTTCGGTAAACCATTGTGTGTGCCACGGTATCCCGGGTCCTAAAAAATTAAAAGAAGGCGACATCATGAATATCGATGTCACTGTTAAGCTTGATGGTTATCACGGCGACACATCAAAGATGTTTATCGTGGGCAAACCGTCTATTTTGGCTGATCGCCTTGTTCGCACAACACAAGAGTCGCTTTATAAAGCGATTAAGATGGTCAAGCCAGGTATTCGTTTGGGTGATTTCGCCGAGGTGATTCAAAAGTTTGCTGAGCAGCATAACTACTCTATTGTTAGAGAATACTGCGGTCACGGTATTGGTGCCGTATTCCATGAGGAACCTCAAGTGCTCCATTATGGCAAAGCGGGTACCGGCGAAGTGTTAGAACCCGGTATGTGTTTTACTATTGAGCCGATGCTTAATGCAGGTAAACGCCATACTAAGTTAATGAAAGATGGATGGACAGTGCTCACTAAAGACCGCAGTCTGAGCGCACAGTGGGAACATACATTGCTGGTCACCGAAGATGGTGTCGAAGTATTAACATTGCGTGAAGAAGAAACTGAATTGCCACGAGTAATTCATCATAGCGAATAACACGATGAACACTGAGCAAGCGGACTTTTATGCACATTGGCCCACCTCAGACATGCCGTTTGAGGCAAGTGCTTATCGCGATCTCATTGCTCATTACCACCGCTGGTCCGAGGGGCATTTTGTTACAGCCGATATCGATGAACTGATCCACCATCGTGCACAGTTTTTTGATCAATTATTGGCTGAGCTTTGGCAACGTTTTGAGTTCACCGACGAGCCGATGGCGCTGATTGCGGTGGGTGGCTATGGACGGCATACATTGCATCCGGGCTCAGATATCGACTTATTAATATTGGTTGATTGTGAAGACACGCTCGGTCGCTGTGCGGTGTCCGAATTTGTCACATTTTTATGGGATTTACATCTTGATGTAGGTCATTCCGTGCGTACGGTGTCACAGTGTTTGAGCGCTGCTGCTGAAGACATTACCACGGCCACAAACCTTATCGAAAGTCGTCCTGTCACAGGTGATGAAGCGCTCATCCGCGACTACGAGCATCAACTGCTCGCTGACTTCCCGTGGTCAAGCCGCGATTTCTACCAAGCAAAACTCGATGAACAAAAACAACGCCACCAACAGTACCATGGTACGTCTTACAATCTTGAACCGAATATAAAATCGAGTCCAGGTGGATTGCGCGATATTCAAACTATCGGTTGGATCGCCAAACGGCATTTCCAAACCCACTCGGACGAGAGCTTGGTCGAATTTGGTTACATGACCGCAGATGAATTCGTCGAATTGCGCGAGTGCATGAATTGGCTTTGGCGTATTCGTTTTGCCTTGCACCTCGAGGTGGGCAAACGTGAAGATCGTCTACTGTTTGATTTTCAACCAGGCGTCGCGGTACGCCTGGGCTACGGCAACGAGGGAAAGCATTCGGTCGAGCTGATGATGAAGGATTATTTTAAAGTGGTACTGCGTGTCAGCGAGTTGAATCAAATGTTACTGCAATTTTTTCAGCAAGCTATCCTGAATCCGCAAGACCTGCATCATACTGTAGATATTGATGAGCATTTTGCCATTAATCAGCACTTACTCAGCGCTCGTCACGATGAAGTATTCGAGGACCATAGCCAAATTATTCGGGCATTTGTCATTATTGCTGAGCACCCAGAAATTGAAGGTATTCACTCGCATACCATTCGTCAGTTGCGCAATGCACGAGCGCAACTGAGTGAACCCTTAAGCTACGACCCGGATTGTCGCTTTTGGTTTAAACGACTGATAGAGCATCCAGCCGGATGCGGCCGTGGCTTTGCATTAATGCATCATCATGGCGTCATAGCAAGTTACTTACCTCAGTGGCAACAGATTGTAGGACAAATGCAATTTGACCTTTTTCATGCCTACACCGTCGATGAACACACGTTTCGTTTAGTACGCAACCTTTACCGTTTTTCAGACCCTGAGTATGCGGGGCAGTTTCCCTTGTGCGAAGAACGTATTGCGCAAATGACACGTCGCCACTGTTTATATCTCGCAGGGATATTCCATGATATCGCCAAAGGCCGCGGTGGTGATCACTCTGAACTCGGCGCGATGGATGCCAGCAACTTTTGTCTACAGCATCGATACAGTCAGGCGGATAGCGATTTAATTAGCTGGCTAGTTGAGCACCATTTAACCATGTCGGTCACTGCACAAAAACGTGATATTCATGATCCTGAAGTGATTCAGGAATTCGCCAATATTGTGGATACGGTCGAACGACTCGACTTTCTCTATTGTCTCACCGTAGCGGATATTCGTGCGACTAATCATTCACTGTGGAATAACTGGAAAGCAACCTTACTCGAAGAGTTGTATAATGCTACACGTTATTTATTAGAACAAAACAGTAGTAAACCGACGCTCGACGTGCGTGATAAAATCCAGCAAAATAAAGCGAATGCAATGGCTTTATTACTAAGTGGCGGGTATGAAAAAGAAGCCATTCTTGCACTTTGGGGCCGCTTTACAGCGGACTATTTTTTCCGCCACACGGCTGAGCAAATTAGTTGGCACTCCCAGCATATTTTGCAACTTAAAGATGATGAACTTCCATTAATTTTGATAGGTGATGAAAACAACTATGGTACAACCGAGCTGTTCGTCTATCACCACGACGAAGGACACCTTTTTGCTGCCGTGGCGGGCGTGCTTGACAGCCAACAGTTGAATATCTTAGACGCGCAAATACTGGCGACTCGAGATGGTTTTGTGATGGATACCTTCGTACTGTTGCAACGAAATGGTAAACCGTTGACCGAGGCACGTCGCATTGAGGAGGTAAAACAACACCTGCTTGATGTCTTACATAAGCGTCGTAAAGTACCTAAGAATAATCGGCCGCTATCACGTCGGTTGAAGAACTTTAGTGTCAAGACACAAGTGAATTTCTTGCCAGCAAAACATCGCGGGCGCACCACCTTCGAGTTGGTGGCGCTGGATAGGCCTGGTTTGGTTGCCCGCTTGGCGGCTATTTTACAACGTTTAGATGTTAGCTTATTGGCTGCTAAAATCACGACTATCGGTGAGCAGGCAGAAGATTTATTTATTGTTTCGTCGAGTCGTGGAGAAGCCCTTTCCGACGAGCAGAAGTTGACGCTTAAACAACAAATTATCAATGATTTAGATGGATAACGAGGCAAACATGTCGTTTGAAAAATATAAAAAGTTAATTAATGATGCCTTTGAGCAACGTGACCAAATTTCTCCCCGTACCGATGATGATGAGCTACGTGAAGTCGTCCGCTATATCATTGATGAAATCGACCGCGGTGAATTGCGTGTCGCGGAAAAAGTGTCAGGCGAATGGATCGTTCATCAATGGCTAAAAAAGGCAGTGTTATTATCGTTTAGACTGAACGACAACGACCTTATCGAAGGCGGCGAAACCCGTTTTTGGGACAAAGTGCCAGCAAAATTCGCCGACTACGACAGCGCTCGATTCCGCGCCGAAGGTATGCGCGTTGTTCCGCCAGCAATGGTTCGTAAGGGTGCCTTTATTGGCCGCAACGTCGTTGTCATGCCAAGTTATGTGAATATTGGCGCCTACGTCGGCGACGGCAGCATGGTAGATACTTGGGCAACGGTGGGTTCGTGTGCACAAATTGGTAAAAATGTGCATTTATCTGGCGGTGTCGGTATTGGCGGAGTCCTTGAACCATTGCAAGCGAACCCAACCATTATTGAGGATAACTGCTTCATCGGTGCGCGTTCTGAAATCGTTGAAGGTGTCATTGTTGAGGAAGGTGCTGTGATTTCAATGGGCGTTTATATCGGTCAAAGTACGCGCATCTACGACCGTGAAAACGACAAAATTATTTACGGGCGCGTTCCTGCAGGTGCTGTTGTTGTCCCTGGCGCGTTACCTTCGGCGGATGGCTCACACAGTCTTTACGCCGCGATCATTGTGAAACGTGTCGACGCTAAGACACGCGCAAAAGTTGGTATTAACGCACTCTTGCGCAGCGCAGAATAAGATCTATATGAGCTCACTCAACGCCCGTTACTGATGAAACGGGCGTTGTAATAGTTCTGGAACCTCGATCTCAATGCTCAGCTGTTTGCTCGTCACCGGATGTTGAAATTCGATTGCGGTCGCTGCTAATAGCAAGCGGTGACAGTCAAAGTAGTCTCGGAAAAAGCGATTATGTCGCCCCTCCCCATGTCGAGTATCACCAATAATCGGATGCCTAATGTGTGACATATGCCGGCGTAACTGATGCTTACGCCCCGTTTTAGGCATGAGTTTCACCAGTGAGTAGCGGCTCGTATCATGTTTTTTACTGACTTTGAAAGGCAGTTCGATGCGGTCAATACAGCTGTACTCTGTGACAGCATCCTGAGCCGGCTTATCGGCTTGTGCCTGTTTATCAGCAATTTTGTCATGCTCTTCTTTCAGCGCATAATCAATGATGCCAGCATCATCGACATAACCCCGTACGACGGCATGATAAGTTTTTTTAATGTCACGCTCAGCAAACTGTTCGTTAAGCGCACGCGCGATATCCGAAGATAGCGCAAACACCAATAAACCAGATGTCGGTCGGTCAAGTCGGTGCACGGGAAAAACATGCTGCCCGAGTTGGTCTCGGAGCATCTGCATAGCAAACTGTTTTGCATCCGAGGCGATCCAACTACGATGCACCAATAAACCGCTGGGCTTGTCGATTACCACGAGGTACTCGTCTTGATAGACGATCGTTAATAACTCGGAGTCAAACATCGTCTTGTAGCGGATCTGAGCCGCTTAACAGGACATCAAATTCACGAATTAATTCGATGAGTTGCTCATGTTGTTCGATCGCATTGCGATAGGAGTGTGCTGCCATCGGACTGACCGCGATCGAGTCAGGTAACGGCTGCTTTGCATCGATCAATGACCACATTCGCGGTATCATAATGAATTGTAGCCATTGGTGAAACTCGAGGGTATCCATGGCGAAAGGTTGCTGGCTATCCAGCGCGTCAACGGGCGGCTGGTCGGATTGCCAGAGGCCCAAGCTGTTCAATTCTCGCTCAATACGATCGAGTAGCCGAGCCGCTTTTTGATACTGCTCCATCGGAGACTCCATTACCACATTAGGTTTGATAACCGATATAATGGCGACAATACTGATTGAAAATTGAATGAAATTCAAGCGCGGAGAAATTTAGTGACTGATAAGATAGCAACCATTGGTGAGTTTTTAGCAGCCGGTAACACCGAGTTTCAGGTCTTCGATTTAGGTCGACGGCTCAGCGAAATTCCATTAGAGACGTTTGCTGCGATTGAACATCAACAGCAGCCTCACCCGTTTCCGCTTGCTCATCACGCGCACTTGGCTATTCTATTTCGTCATAAAAGTGAACCTCAGCAGGATTATCTTTGGTTTTTAAAGTTTCCACTCGATGAACGCGGACTCCTGAACCTTGCAGCGCGTGACCAATATCTTGAATATGTTGTATCCGCGTTAGGTCAGCAAATCACGGATGCGCTAACCGAACAACAAGAAGAGCAGCTAAAGCATAACCCCTACTTATTCACTCCGAGCGAAACTCAACGCGCAGCGCTACACGCACGTATCTCAACTCAGCGACAAGCTGCGCCGAGTCAATATTTTGATACTACATTTGAATACTTAATGGGTAAGCACTCTGATTGGCAGCATATCGGCGTACAAGGATTACACGATTGTGCCGCTCGTTTAATGAATCTGCCTGAACTAGCAACCGCGATTACTGAGCGTTATAAAGACTATGCGCCCACGGTACAACGCTACCTCGCGGAAGCGCTCGAGCAACATTCAATACCCGCAAAGTTACGCGACTTCTACCTGAACGAGTTGACCGAAGCAAACGAAACACGAGCTTTGTATGCCCTTCGCGCCTTAGCGAGTGTGAGCAACGATAAGCGCCTACAAAAAGTATTACTGACATTGTTAAAGCAACCCGTCGACGCCAATACTTTAACGGTGTTAGGGGCTCGTTTGTGGCCCGCTCTACAGGATAATAAGTTACTTGAATGCTATCTCGAGCGCATCGCTGAGCTTGAGCAACCATGGTTTCAAGCGTTATTCGAGGACGCTGCGTCATTGCCAGAATTACGCCCTTTGGTACTGCGTAAAATAGCCCAAAATGATATATCGGAAAGAGTAAAGCAGCAGCTACTTCAACTTAAGGCTCGGCAAACATCATGATTACTCTATTCGATGTCCTGTTGTTTTTATTATTGCTGTGTGTTGCTTGGTTGTTCTGGCAACACCGACGTCAAACAGAGCACGCTTATCAGCACGCGCTTTGGTACTGCAAGCAACAAAGGCTGCAAATGTTAGATTTAGAAAAGGTCAGCACGCGCTGGTCTTTTAAAGGGCGTCAACCGGGCTGGCGCAGCTGTTTCATTATGGGCTTTAGCAGTGACGGCACTTCACGTTACGAAGGAACCTTGACCCTGCACAACAGCCAATTGATCGCCGTCGACCTGCCCCCTTTTCGTGAGCCCAATTAGTCGACATCGAGGGTCAGCAGTGCGCCAGGTACGTCATGAACGTCGAGCGCGTGCTGCTGAGAAAACCCACAATGACTGAAAAACTGATGCTGTTGCTGGTCAGAAATAAATACCGCTAACTGGTTAACGCCACCGCGTTCAACACTTTCCTGCAGCGCAGCTTGACATAATAACCGTCCGATCCCTTGCTGCTGATACTGTTCGGCGACACCAATGAAAGAAATCAAATAGCACGGCTGATCTTTAAGTAAGGACTTAATTTGGCGTTCTTTTTCAAGCACATAGCGTGTACTTATCCAACCTGCAGTCAGTAACATCGAAATGTACCAGTTCCAACGACTGGTTGGCCCAAACTGCTGTTCAACTTTTGATAGGCACACTACGCCTAGTAGCACATCGTCATGCATGGCGGCAATAATGGGCTGCTCGTTATCCCATTGAGCGATCAGTTCCTCGCGTATTGCTGCTCGCAAACGCTTTTCATAATCCGCTTTATCGGCTTGAAAGATACGCTGCATAAGCGCATCGTTTTGGTAGGTTTGAAACAATAAGGACGCTACGCTATTGAGCTGGCATACATCCAGTTCTACAAGCTCAACGTCCTGTGTTGATACGGCAACTTCGGTTGGCATAGCAGCTCTCCTGTTAAAATAGTGCGCTATCACCAACCTACTCCGATTACATTACCTTGTCGAGTGCCATCTGCCCCGTCCCAATTAGCGACCCGTTTTTGAACACAATCGGAGTACACTCATCTTTTGTGGTCATACCGTCAGCATGAACACGCTGCGTGCGATAGAAAAGGACTTGGTACTCATTATTGTCTTCAATCCAGCGTTCACTAAAATCAGGTGTGCCGAGATCATTGCGAACCGATTCAAAGTCAGCGTTTAAGTTAAGTTTAGCAATCGCCTGGCGGTTGCCCCGCTCATCGTGAATTTGATCGTACTGCGGATCGTCTTTATCCCAGCTAGGCTCACTAACAACAATACAACCCGATAGTGAAAGGGTCATCATTCCTGCGAGTCCCATCAATGCAAGCTTTCTGAATTCCATTACCAATCTCCGATTTCTAGTTATTTTATGAATTGTGCTTATTAGGCGCACTCACCACAATTTAAGCAAAAAACAGGCCAAATTGGTAAAACTCTGTTTTTATTGACTTTATTGTTTCTTCAAGGACACCCGAGCTACCAATAGTTAGTCATTTTCACCACAATATGGCTGACAATGTGACAAAAAGGTAGCGAGATCGACTGCTAAGGTTTGGTGTTGTGGCTTCCCTAACCATTCCAGTGCAACCTCACCCGTCGAGTTATCGAGCGAAACCAAACAATCGTCGTGCGCATGTAAAATACCGATAAAAATCGTGATGGGCTGCTTCAACTTGCGCTTCATCAAAATGTGCCCCGTCAGATTTTGCAACAGCCTTTCAGAATCCTCTTGGCATTGAGGCATCAATAATTCAAAATGAATCGGCGGCGTTGTCTCATCCGCCGAAAAAGTGAGGCTGAGATCACCGCTGAACCAATCCCCAAAAAGCCGCTTTACACTGTCATGAAATCGCATAGCTAATGCAGACTCGAGAGCCGTAAAATCTTGTGCTTCGTCTCGCTGTACGGGTCGCCAGATAACCTGTTCTTCACCCATCCGTTGCTGGTATATCTCGGCATCCCACTCGTCCACCCACTCGGTTTGGGGTTCGGGGTTAGCTTGCATATAGCGCTCTAGCAAAGCGCTAACGGCGTGCTCGGTCGATACTTCGTTCATCTGGTGCATTTCCTTTTAACCGCGTAAAATAGGTGTAATTCATTTAGTTTATCATGGAGCGCATCAATGCAAACAAGCGACCCGCTCGCACACCTAAATTTGGGTAAAGCAACCGACTACCCAACCACCTATGATCCGAGCCAGTTACAGCCAGTTGCTCGCGAGCTTAATCGCACACCCATTGGTGTTACCGAGGACCTGCCCTTTAATGGTCACGACGACTGGACGGGTTATGAAGTATCTTGGTTAAATAGCAAAGGGTTACCCCAAGTGGCGATCGCGGAATTTTCTGTACCCTGCGACAGCCCTCATTTAATTGAGTCAAAGTCGTTCAAGCTTTATTTAAATAGTTTTAACGAAAGTCGATTTGATGATTGGCAAACAGTAGCGGATGTCATGCAACATGATTTATCAGCCTGTGCAGGCGCAGATGTCATGGTCAGCCTGAGCTCGTTAGATGAATATACCAATCTTCCGATTGGCGACTTGCCAGGAACCTGTATTGATAATCAAGACATCGCGATAGACACCTATGACTACCAACCGGCCCTACTCAAAGTCGAGCCGCAAGTAGTTGAGTCGTTAACGGTACATAGTCATCTACTTAAATCAAACTGTTTGATAACCAATCAGCCGGATTGGGGATCTGTATATATTCACGGGACAGGTCCGCAACTTGATCAAGCGAGCTTGCTGCGTTACCTCGTCAGCTTCCGCCGTCATAACGAATTTCACGAACAGTGTGTTGAGCGCATTTTTATGGATTTGCAACGTTTAGGCTTTTCGAAGCTCACCGTTTATGCGCGATATACACGCCGTGGCGGCTTAGATATCAATCCGTTCCGTTCTAACTTTGAAACGGCGCCACCCAGTGGGCAGCGCCTGGCTCGACAATAGTCTTAGCTCGCATTCGGGTGTGGAATTTGCAGCCACTGTAAAAAACGTGCCTTCTGTTTAGCAGAAGGATTTTCTACTGGCACAATTTTCGCGCCCGTATGCTGTTCTTCACCTAATATCAGCTCAGCGGTATGAAGTTGGTCACGACGGAAGAATGTGACCTCAACGGTATCGCCGACTTCGCGCTCTTGCAACGCTTCTTCGAAACGTCCGCCCGCTGCGCGTTTACCATCATACGCAACAATCACATCGCCTGGAGTGAAACCTGCGTCCCAAGCAGGCGAACCACGTTCAACCTGTATCAGTTCGATACCTTCATCTGCGGCTTTGCCGCGCCAGCCCGCCCACGGCTTTTGCTCGTCAGCAGAAGCAAATGTCAGCTCCATACCCACGGTGTTTAATAACTCATCAAACTGAATATTAGCAACCGGCGAGTTAACGTGTTCATCCCACCATTGTTGCCATGACTGACCGGTGAGCTCATCTAAAATGGCGACAACATCGGCACTATTAAAGCCTTCCTCGTCGGCATCAAAGCGTTGATAAAGTGCATTATGGACATCGCGATAAGTCACCTCGCCATCGGTACGTTCAATTAACGCCAGATCTAGCACCCATGAAACCATTGCGCCTTCTGAGTATATATTCACTGAGAAGTTGTGCGCGCGATCACCGTACTGGTCACTCCATGCTTCAAACGAGGCTTCTGCCACTGACATGATTTCGCGCCCAGGTTTGCCGTAGTAACGCTCAATCCCCGAAGCCACACGTTCAAAATATTCATCCGTTGTCATAATATCAGCTTGCATCAACAAGTGATTTTGGAAATAACTTGTTGATCCTTCGGCCAACCAAAAAAGATCCGTGTAGTTCTCCTTTTGATAATCATAAGGAACCAAAGCCT
>NZ_DEYI01000026.1:0-18137 GCF_002364475.1 Idiomarina sp. UBA3162 | reverse complement strand
CCACCACCTTGCTTGATCGTTTCGCTGTAGCGCTCGATCATGCCAGGTACTTGCTCGCTTTGGTCTGGATGGACCATAAATACGATTTCGTAATGACGCATTACTGTTTCCTTTTGGTTCAGTAGCCTCTGTTCAGTTCAGCCAAACTGACATAGAAGCAAGGAATACTCTAAATAAAAAGATAAAACGGCTGATTTGAGCCGCGCGAGTTTAACTAAATTTCATGCAAAGTGCAATGATTAATAATCGCTCGCTTCAGGATGAGAGGCTTGATGGGCAGCGCTCACTTCGTCGGTAACCAACGATACTAAGCGTCCTGCTAACTCAGTTTTTACGCCTTCAGGGCCCCGCACGAGAACTCTATCAAGCGGGCTACCCGATTGACTAATATCGGCTTGCAAGGTCAGCGAGTCATCTACTTTAGCCACTTCGATACGGATAGCGTATTCAGCATTCTCGAGCGATTCGATGTGCCATTCATGACGCACATCGAACCGATTACGCAAATCTTCAATAACCTGATTTACAACTGTTTCATCAGTTTTCGATTCATAATTAATGCTGACATAAGGCTTGGTCGAGCGCACGAAGGTGGTTTCATTCCAGTTTGGCGTCCAACTAAGGAAAAGTAACCCGATAAGAGCCAAGGCAATAATAATAGGCAGTAAACGACGACTAATCGGCATTGCGTTGTCTCACCGCTTCAAAAAGACAAACACCACTGGCAACAGAGACATTTAAGCTACTTACCGAACCATCCAGTGGAATAGATGCCAGCTCGTCACAGGTTTCGCGTGTTAAACGACGCATACCTTTACCTTCAGCACCCATGACCAACGCCACAGGGCCTTTAAAGTCTATCTGATAAAGTGACTTTTCGGCTTCACCGGCTGTACCAATCACCCACACATTGAGCTCTTGCAACGTACGTAGCGCACGCGCCAGATTTGTTACAACCACCAACGGAATGTTGTCGACTGCGCCACAAGCCACTTTCCTAACCGTCGGTGTAATCTGTGCCGACTTATCCTTAGGTACGACGACAGCAGTCGCGCCAGCAGCATCTGCAGTACGCATGCATGCACCTAAATTATGTGGATCAGTGACATTATCCAAGACTAAGAATAACGGCTGCCCTCCCGCTTTTTCTATCAAGCTCGAAAAGTCATTCTCGTTCAATGGTGGTGTGGCTTTTATTGTCGCAACGACCCCTTGATGGTTACCAAACTCTGCGCGTTTATCCAACGCTTGCTTTGGAATCCATTGTGGGCGAATGCCGATGGCCTCGGCTTGACCGATGACCTCCGCTACGGAAGCATCTTGTCGTTCGCGAGAAACAAATAGCTCAATGAGTCGCTCCGGGTGCTGCGTAAGCACGGAACGAACGGCATGCAACCCAAACACTGTAACCTTTTGACTCATGACTTATTACGTCCTTTACTGCTTGCTTGACCGCGGCTATTTTTTTGACCTGACGGCTTTTTGTTTGACGACTTGCGCTTATTGGAGCGTTTGCCACGGTTATTTTTATCACCCTTTTTCGAGTTACGTTGCTGACCTTTATGACCTTTTGGCATACGCGATTTGCCAGAAGGGCTCTCGGCACTTAACAACTCAAGGTCAATCTTACGGTCATCCAAATTGACTTGTTTAACCCGCACATCCACTTTATCGCCTAACCTAAACACGCGGTGGCTATTTTCGCCAATCAGCATATTTTTGGTATTATCAAACTGATAGTAATCGTCGCCTAAATTACTAATATGCACGAGCCCATCGATTTGATACTCATCAAGCCGCACAAATAAACCAAAATTTGTCACTGCGGCGATAACACCCGAGAAACTTGAGCCAATGTGATCTTGCATAAATTCACATTTTAACCACTCATCAACTTGTCGCGTCGCATCATCAGCACGTCGTTCGGTATGGCTGCAATGTACACCCAAGTCATCAAGACCGGTGTCATCATATGACCATGCTCCTGTTAGCGCGCCTTTGTATTCACCCCGGCGCTTCAAAATAGCTTTTATCGCACGATGCAAAATCAAGTCAGGATAGCGCCTTATCGGGGAGGTAAAGTGTGAATAAGATTTCAACGCTAAGCCAAAGTGGCCAACGTTATCGGGCTGGTAAACCGCCTGTTGCATAGAACGCAACAACATTGTCTCGATAAGCTCTCGATCGGGTCGCTCTTCGACTTCCGACAATAATTTACCAAAGTCCGTTGGCGTAGGTTCTTCACCACCACCCAATTCAAGTCCTAACTCACCTAAGAAACTGCGAAAATTAGTTAAACGTTCGTCGGCCGGCGGCTCATGGACTCGGAATAACGCATTAATATCATCGTCAGACTCAACCAACTTAGCGGCTGCCACATTGGCGGCGATCATGCATTCTTCGATAATTTTGTGCGCCACATTGCGTTTGACGGGCTCAATCCGTTCAATTTTGCGTTGCGCGTTGAATATGAAACGCACTTCTTGAGTATCAAACTCGATTGCAGAACGCTTTTTGCGCACGGAAGCTAGCGCCTTATATAAACTGTGCAATGATTCAATATTGCCCAATACATCTTTGTATTGCTCACGTAGTTCAACATCACCCTCTAAAATTTGCTTGACCTTAGTGTAGGTGAGACGCGCGTGGCTATTCATCACGGCCGGATAAAAACGCGATGACTTCAACTTGCCGCGCGGTCCTACGTCGATTTCTGCAACCATACACAGTCGATCGACATTAGGATTGAGCGAACACAAACCGTTAGATAGCTTTTCCGGTAGCATCGGAATCACATTATTAGGAAAGTAAACCGAGTTCCCTCGGTTCCAAGCTTCTTGATCGAGCACCGTATTCGGCTTCACGTAGTAAGATACGTCAGCAATGGCAACCCATAAGCGCCAGCCGCCATCTTCGGGCATTGCTAACACAGCATCATCAAAATCGCGCGAGTCTTCACCATCAATAGTAATCAGTGGCAAGTCGCGTAAATCGACTCGGCCTTCGTACGCTTGCTTGGGTACTTCATCAGCTATTTTACTGAGTTCTTGATCTAACCCTTCAGGCCATTCGTTAGGAATATCATGCTCACGAATAGCGACTTCAATTTCCATTCCTGGCGCCATATGATCGCCTAGAATTTCAGTAATTTCACCAATCGGACTGGTGCGTTTATTTGGCCGTCGCGTAATTTTAACCACCACCAACTGACCATGACGTGCACCCGCATTTGCCTGCGGGGGGATCAGGATGTCTTGATTGATACGGCTGTCGTCGGGCACTACAATGCCCATGTCATGATCGACAAAGTAGCGACCAACAATATTGTTGTCACGTTGTTCGATTACTCGTACCACACGACCTTCGCGCTTGCCTTTGCGATCTTGGCCTGACACTTTAACCAGCACCACATCACCATGGAGTACCGAGTACATTTGGTGATGAGGAATAAAGATATCACCGCCACCTTCTTCAGGCTGACAAAAACCAAAGCCTTCGCGGTGACCGATGATGCGCCCTTTGATCAATTGCATGCGATCCGGTAATCCGTAGCTATTGGCCTTGGTATATACTAGCTGACCGTCACGCTCCATCGCCCGCAGGCGTCGTTTGATGCCCACTTGTTGGCGTTCATCATCGAGCTTGAAATAACTTACAAATTCATCAAAAGAAACAGGCTTTGACTGCTTCTGTACCAACTCAAGCAACTCTTCCCTGCTTGGTATTTCAACCTCATAGGTTGGGGTGTGTTGGTCGTTCGAATCTGTTTCTGACATAAGATCTCTTTTAAGTTGAAAGTAAATATCGGCTACTATGCATGCAGTATACGCTTTATAAGCGATATTGTCAGTGACAGAAAAAAGAAACCCCAGCCGAAGCTGGGGTCTTGCGATGTCACTTTAATTTGCCTGCGACTGAGTGATGGTGCGCTCTTCGATGACGTTGTCATCAATATCGGCATCATCAAACCAAATCGGGCGCAACTGTGGCTCCTGTGAGTACAGCTGAGTCTGATCGAGATAATGATCCGATAAAATATTGCGCGACTGGGAATAACTCAATAAACCCTGAGCCTGCGGACCATCCTCTGTGAACTCCATGGTGAACATCCAGCTCGAACCATAGCTAATATGATACCCTGCGCCGTTCGCAGCGAGGTTTGAGCCTTCCGCCTGAGGATAAATCAAGCGTGGATAAATCGTACCATCTGAGCCTGTATTCGCGCGGAACACGTTGAAACCACCTTCAATGTTATTAGCCCCCGCCCAAGGCAAACGGTTACCACTTGGCGTTCCGTTAGGCAGTGCACGCTCAACAAATTGAACCTCACCTAACGGTGCATCGATCGATAGACCCACCGACTGAATACGCGCCATAGCATTGCCCAATAGCGTCAAGGCCGCTGTTGATTTCTTCAAACCGCTGGGGGTTGTCAGCGGTTGCGAGGCATCATAAGGCACTTGCCACTGCGGATTGCGCGACCATTCCGAGGCAAACTCTCGGAACAACACCGCGCCGACACTTTCTTTATTCATTGTGCCATCCCATTGTGCAAGAACATCACAACCCGGCTTAACACTCATAGCGCCAGCGGCCGTATTAACGGGGCTTTCACCTTGTGCCGTACACAGTGCTACAAGGTCATCCAGGATTGCCTCAGCCAAGAAGCCACGGTTACTTAACAGTTTGTTGGCAATATCTTCACGACTAAATAGTCCATCAACCGAACCACCTTCAGCCAACATCTTTTGCCCTAAGCGCGAGCGCAAAGACTGTTGATTACCAATCGGTCCCCATAGCGGCGATACGTTTTCAATTGGGTTGTTCGGGTTAGTTAGCCAGAAGCTATCATTCGAGTTTTGTACAAAGTCGTTGCGCAATAATTGTGGCGCTTTACTAAATGGCATCTTGCCATCGGCTTTGTGACTTGCTGAGGTGCCTGGCACCACAGGGAAGCCCGCAGACGAACTGATCCCTTGTAACACAGCATTCCCTTGCCATTGCGCAATGGTCTCATCACTTAAGTTAGGAACAGACGAGCCGTCCGTAAAGAACACGTCGCCATCTTCATCGGCTGCCATGGCGTTGTTGAATACCGTACCGGTGTAATCGACAAACGATTGACGATATTCCTCGATATTACGTGCTCGATTCATTGCCAACCAATGATCAAAAATCTCAAAGTTCGGTAGGTTGGCATCATAAATGGCGTAGGCGACGTCCTTTCCGTAAGGGTCTGTGCCCCACGTCAACGGCGAATTAGGTACTTTAATAATGGTACCAAACTCACTGTGATAACTGGTTTTTTCCAGCGTAATTAAACCGCTCCCCGTGTTCACTTGGATTTGGTGCGTTTTTGTCGTCATAGGGACAGACTCACCATCAACCATGTAATGAGTGCCTGTTTCATCCTCTGGATCCAACGCCAACTGATGAACAACGAAGCGATTCGCAGTGGAGAACGTGTGTGTCCACGCAACATGATCATTAAAGCCGATGTTTACGATACCGGGCATACCTGATAGCGAGCCACCTACCACTTTTAGCTCACCAGGAATTTCCGTTCCAAACTGCCAAAACCGCTGATTGCCAGTATGTGGAAAGTGCGGGTTCGCCAATACCATGCCGTGACCGGTTGCCGATAATTCCGACCCGATCGCCCAGCCATTTGATCCCATTTCAGTTGGGTTTGGCTCTGGCATTTCAATGTGAACAGGGTCCAACGTCATCGCTTGCTGATTTGCAGCGACAGGTTGTGGCATATAGTTTTCATTAGGTGGCGCTGCCACAAAAACAGCCCCAGTAAAGTTGCTCGCACCCGGTAGTAACGCGACCCCCTGAGCATAAGTAAGCAAATCAACTGGCGTAATCTCTTGTACAAAAGGTTGCCCAGCACACGTTGGGTCGATGTTATTTACCCCTGTTTCACTGAGGTACTGGTTATAGCCCGCGGCGTAACCGGTGAGCAGAGCTTGTGACTCTTCACTGAGTGTATCGAACCCTTGCTCTGCATTTTGGCGGATTCCTAGCGCAAGAAATCCAAAATCGTCAATCAAGTTTTGATTGTTACTTGAACCAATTGGATTGTGCGGTCCAAAGTACATTGACCGTTGTGAATTAAACTTCACGATTTGGTCAGCTAAAATACAAATATTGTCTTTAGCAAACGCAAAACCCACACCAAAACCTAAACTTTCTAAGTTGTCCGCTTTGACGTAAGGAACACCGTAGGTAGTCCAACGAATATCTGCGCTGAGCTCATCATCGTCGTCGAACGTAGATAACGGCTCTTGATCAGGTAGTGGGCTACTATAATCGGGCTCGGGTGGTGGCTCGGGAGCTTGGTACTCAGCAACTTCATTACTAAAGTTACAACCGCCCAGTGCGACCACGCCCGCAATTAGCATAGCTCGGTAGAGCAGTGAGGTTTTATAGGTTCTCATCGCGCTTTCCTTGTGAATTTAAGTTATTGTTATTGCCACATTAGCGAGACTGCTTTATTCGCATGTGATTAGTCTAAATCATCAGCACATTTTTTAAACTAATGTAAAATACATGCTTAATGTATACCCTCTGTTATAACGTGTTATTTAAGCATGGTCCAACCACTAAATCGTGATCGTTCCTCGCAAATATTCAACGGCCTGTCCAAAAAGCTTCACGCGATCACCCTCAACCTCACAGATAATACGTCCACCGCGAGCTGATAACTGTCTTCCCGTTACGCAAGATTTTTGCAAGCGACCACTCCAAAGTGGCGCGAGTTGGCAGTGAGCGGAACCTGTTACCGGATCCTCATTAACGTTTAACTTTGGAAAAAAGCATCGACTCACGAAACCGTCTCCATCAGCCGCGGTGACGACCACACCACGAGAATCAAGCTTCTTTAATTCGTTATAATCGGGTGATAAAGCACGCACCTGTTCGACACTCTCCAACACCGCAATATGGTCAAAGCCAAGTAGTAACTCTTGCGGTTCGCAGCCTAGGCCGAGGCTAACAACAGGATCTGTTGCAATGGACTGGGGTTGCGTAGCAGGAAAGTCCATCATCATTCCAGATGAAGTTTGAGTAACGGTTAAAGTGCCGCTCCGCGTGTTAAAACGTACTTCCGAAATATCCGGACGCAGGTGATTAAATACCACAAACGCGGCGGCTAACGTCGCATGCCCACACAGGTCAACCTCAGCAGCCGGCGTAAACCAACGTAAATCAAATTCGTCATGCCCTAATGTTGATAAGAGAAATGCGGTTTCCGACAGGTTATTCTCTTCTGCTATGCTCTGAAGTTCTTTATCGGGTAATCGCTGATCTAGTAGCGGCACCACCGCCGCGGGGTTACCACCAAAGACGGTTTCTGTAAAGGCATCAACTTGATATAAAGAAAGTTGCATTGAACTAATTCCTTGTGTTTTCCTCTAAATAGGTATAAACCTATCAGTGTGAGCATTATTGATTTAATAGTCGCTTAACTGAATCGATATTGTTTGCATAAGTTGTAAGTTAAATTAGTTGAGAGCTGAACGCTAAGATGTATCGGAAATTTTTTGCTCTACTTGTTGTCACGATAACGCTACTCGCGCAACCCGCGATGGCGTCTTTAAGTGCGCACAGTGTTCAGAGTGTCTCATCCAATCATGAGTTGTCGGTATATCACGCCGAACACTGCCAAGGCATTATTCAAACCTCTGGCGCGAACGATATCGGTTCGGAGCAATCTGATCATTCGCCCACTATTACAAGCCAGAGCTTTACCCCCTCTGTTTCACTAGCTGATGAACGAGTTCAATCCATCATTCGGTATGTTGCCGAGGTGGAGTTCATTCGCCCCCAACTCAGGGCACCACCTAAAACGCTTTAATTCCGCTGTATTTACAACTATTTTTTTGGAATTAAGGAGTACGTTATGACTGAGTTTAAATCACTTAAATCAGTATCTCATGGTGATGCCGTATCACTCTCTTCGCAAGCTCGCGACCCGTTTAACTGTGACTGGCATGCCAATGCCCTACATGTATTCGACGACTTCGAGCGTCATGATCCTTTACTTTTACGGTCAAACACCAGTCTTGACCGCGCCGAGCAACTAATGAACTCCGCGAAGGTTCGTTACGCTTGTGTCGTTAACAGCAACGAGCAAATTGTTGGCTTGGTTGCGCTGCGCGAGTTTCATAGCCGTCATGCGATGCAAGTTAGTCAGTCTACTCAGTTGCCCTGGGCAGACCTTACTGTCGGTGACTTGATGAGAAAGCTCGATGAGTTGCCACAAGTTGAGTATAAACAGTTGCAGAAAGCCCGTATCGGCGACACCGCGGCAACACTCAAATCAGCAGGCCGAGACTTTTTATTGGTATTCGAAGCAGGCTCGATTCGTGGCGTCGTGTCATCATTGCGGATTGCACAGGTTACCGGAGAGTCTGTGAATATCTATCACTCAGCATCCACTTTTGCCGAAATCATTTCAGCTGTGAATCATTCACATCTCAATGATTAATCATAGTTAAAAAAGTAAGGCGGCCTTGCCGCCTTACTTTTTTCCCATACTTATACAAGTCTGTCACACTTAAAAGGTGTAACTCAGTTCGAATCTTACCGTTCTGGGTTCCATGACATGATAATGTAAATCCTCAACGCTGGCTGTTGGCTCGCCTTGAAGACGCGAGGCATAGTAATAGTCGATATCATGATCATTACTGTCTAATAGATTGAGTACCTGAACCTGTGCCGACCAATTCTTCCATTGCTTAGCAAGCAAAAAGTTGACTACAGTCGAGCTATCCGAGCGTACGCTGTTATCCTCTGTCAAAGGGCGCTCGCCAATGTAGCGCACGCGTAAAGTCGATAGCCAATTATCACCAAAACGATGTGTTGCGCCAAGTTGTAAAATATCCTCAACCGCTCCTGGGATATATTTATCAGCAAGGGCATCATCAAACTCAGCATCAGTGTAGGCGTATTCAAGATCAAAACTCAGGTTGTCATTGACATTATAATACGCGGCTAATTCGATACCATGGCGGAATGAGGGGCGACTCGCTTCAGTATTACCCGCATCACCTACAAATAGTAGTTCACTGTCCTGCTCAAGCGCCCACAGTGCAACTGAGCTATTAAACTGGTTACTTGGCCGCCAACGCATGCCGACCTCGTAACCTAATGCTCTTACTAACGGATCAACGGGATCAACACGCTCGCCTGAATTAGGATCGATGCGCGTTACCGTGCCACGCGCATCGTTCGAGTGGAAGCCTTGACCCGCTGAAAGATACACTTCCATATCATCAAGTAGCAGATAATTAAGGCTGCCTTTTAATGACCACAAGGCATCAGATTCCTGTCCGTTGTTGTGCTTCAATGTCACGTCGTAAATGTTTTGTTGGAGTCGGCTCGCCACGTCAAAATCAAAGTAGTCGTAACGCAGAGACACAGTACTACGCAAACGTCCTGTCCATTGATAATCATGCGTCACATACGAGCCAACGCTCCATTGATCAACACGGTCACTGCGCACTGCACCGATACGCGCGCGTGCTTCGCTTTTATACAACCCCACTTCGCCGATATCGTCATAACGTGTATCAAACCCAACCGTGAAATTATTATTAATATGCCAACTACCTGAGGCTCCATAAATCATCCGGTCATCGACCTGCTCAAATTGATCGCCATTGACGGGGTCATCAAGGTAGTATGTAAAGTTAGAAAAGAGCGACAAGCCATAGTCGATGGCGTACGCACTTAACGCGTAGTCGGCTGTTGTATAAATAGCGTTGAGGCTGTACCGATGTGTTTTACCGCCGAGTGTGGGATCGATCGAACCCAGTTCATCAATTAAACCCGACTGCACTGCACGAGCAGGAATTTGGTCAGCACTATTCCACTCATTGTGGTAGCCCATGGCTCCGAGTGTTAGCACACCGTCATCTAGGCGAATGCTATGTCTCAAAACACCGTTAAGCTTATCAACATCT
Organism: Idiomarina sp. UBA3162; assembly: GCF_002364475.1. Lineage (NCBI taxonomy): Bacteria > Pseudomonadati > Pseudomonadota > Gammaproteobacteria > Alteromonadales > Idiomarinaceae > Idiomarina > Idiomarina sp. UBA3162. The sequence goes on along the minus strand of NZ_DEYI01000026.1, from coordinate 8,166 downwards.
TCGTCGATATCTGACCACGGTCCATCGTAAGTTTGATACTCAAATGCATACAAGGTTGCATTCCGGCTTCCCGAATTGACGCTGTCAGCTATTAGCGCACGTTGGTAATTATCCTCACCTAGGGTCACTGAAGCGATACCATTACGCCGGGTCATTTGTGTACTAAACCCTACGCTCCCTGCCCCCGAAAAATCACCGACATCACCGTAATAAGTGCCCTTTTGATAAGTCACTTGCGCAATAATTTCGGGGATTAAAAAGTTAATATCCGTGTAACCCTGGCCATGCCCGTGGCTACGCATATTAACCGGCATGCCATCAACATAGGTAGCAAAGTCAGTACCGTGATCTAAATTAAAGCCACGCAAAAAGTATTGGTTGGCTTTACCACTGCCGCTGTGCTGAGTCGCACTCATGCCGGGTATAAGCTCCATCAGTTCGCCTGTTCGTAGCATCGGACGAATTTCAATTTCGGGCTGCCCCAAGACCCCCTCGGAAGCCGACATCGACTGCCCCAATAAATTGGCTTGATGTCCAGAGACTAAAATACGCTCAATCCCATCGTGCGCCTGTGCATTCAGGATGGGGAGTGCGCTGACTAAAGCGCCCACCAATACAGAACGTCGAAATTTGACCACAAGAACCTCATAACAAATTAAATAATTTAATCAGCATACTAAATATTGAATGGGAATACACACGCGCTGAGAGAAATCAACTTGTTCATGCGTCTAAAGAATTAAACGCACTGATTAAACGATTATCTTAATCGTTTTTTAGAATATATAACCACAGGATAAATTCATAAAACTAGTCTATATTACCTCTCGATGAATGCCCATTAATTAACACGAGGTTAACAAAATGAAAATCACAAAACATTTTACTATCTCAATTTTGTCGGCTGCGGTAACGCTGACACTATCAGGTCAAGCAATGGCTCAGCAGGGTCATGACTACCACAACAGTATGCAGCAAACTGAGCAGACAAAAGAAAACAGTTTCTGGTGGCCGAACAAACTTAACTTAGAACCTCTTCGCCAACACAGTCCTGAATCAAACCCATTAGACGCAGACTTTGATTACGCCGAAGCCTTTAAATCGCTCGATTTAGAAGCGGTTAAAAAGGATATCGAAGCTTTAATGACGTCAGACCAAGATTGGTGGCCTGCCGACTACGGACATTATGGCCCATTTTTTATTCGTATGGCGTGGCACGGCGCGGGAACTTACCGAGTACAGGATGGACGTGGCGGTGCGGCCGGGGCACAACAACGCTTTGAACCATTAAACAGTTGGCCAGATAACGTGAGCTTAGACAAAGCACGTCGCTTGCTGTGGCCAGTGAAACAAAAATACGGTCGCAATATTTCCTGGGCTGACCTCATGGTGCTGACCGGCAACGTCGCTCTCGAGTCGATGGGGTTTAAAACCTATGGTTTCGCGGGCGGTCGTGAGGATGCTTGGGAGCCCGATATTGTGTATTGGGGACCTGAAACAGAATGGTTAGGCGATAAGCGCTACAAAGGTGATCGCAAACTCGATAATCCATTAGCTGCTGTCCAAATGGGCTTGATTTACGTTAACCCCGAAGGTCCTAATGGAAAGCCCGATCCACTTCTTGCGGCTAAAGATATCCGCGACACCTTTGGTCGTATGGCGATGAACGATGAAGAAACCGTGGCGTTAATCGCTGGCGGCCACACCTTTGGTAAAGCGCATGGTGCGCACAAACCAGAAGAATGCCTAGGCGCTGAACCCGCTGCGGCGCCAGTAGAGCAACAAGGCCTTGGTTGGAAGAACACGTGTGGCAAAGGTAATGCCGAAGATACCATTACCAGTGGTCTAGAGGGGGCTTGGTCGGTAAATCCGACCGCATGGACCACCCAATACCTTGATAACCTGTTCGGCTTTGAGTGGGAACAAACGCGCAGCCCAGCGGGTGCTATTCAGTGGATCCCGAAAGATGGCCAAGGTGCTAACATGGTGCCCGACGCTCATGTCGAGGGTAAACGTCATGCACCTATTATGTTCACCACGGATCTTTCGCTTAAGTTTGACCCTGAGTACCGCAAAATAGCAAAACGTTTTCAGGAAAACCCCGAGGAGTTTGAGCTCGCCTTTGCTAAAGCGTGGTTTAAGTTAACTCACCGCGATATGGGACCTAAAGCGCGTTATTTAGGCGACTTAGCACCTAAAGATGATTTGATTTGGCAAGATCCAATCCCTGAGATCAATTACACGTTGATTAATGACAGCGAAATCGCCGAGCTAAAAGAGCAGATTCTAACAAGCGATTTGACGGTACAAGAACTTGTTCGCACTGCTTGGGCAGCGGCTTCAAGCTTCCGTGCCACAGATATGCGCGGTGGTGCTAATGGTGCACGTATTGCATTAGAGCCACAGATCAATTGGGAAGCGAATAACCCTGAGGAGCTCAAACGAGTACTTAATGAACTTAAGACCATTCGCACTGAGTTCAATAAATCGCTCTCTGGTAATAAGCAAGTATCTCTAGCAGATACCATCGTACTAGCGGGCGCTGCTGCCATCGAGAAAGCCGCTGCAGATGCTGGACATGACGTAACAGTTCCGTTTGTTGCTGGACGCGCAGATGCGACGCAAGAAATGACTGACGTTCAGTCGTTTGCGTTCTTGGAACCCACGGCAGACGCTTTCCGTAATTATTACAGTAAAGAAAGCCGTTTGAACCCAGCTCAAATGATGGTTGATAAAGCCGATACCCTTGACTTAACTGTGCCAGAAATGACGGTGTTACTCGGCGGCTTACGTAGCTTAGGTGCTAACTATAAAGATACTGATCACGGTGTGTTCACGGATAACCCTGGCACGCTCAACAACGACTTCTTCGTTAACTTGTTAAGTATGGATACCCAATGGGAGCCATCAAAAGACGACGAATCACTGTATATTGGTCGTGACCGTACTTCTGGTGAAGAAAACTACACGGCTACCACGGTCGATCTGATCTTTGGTTCAAATTCAGAGTTGCGCGCTGTTGCTGAGATCTATGCGCTTGACGATTCGAAAGAAAAGTTCGTCGACGACTTTATCAATGCATGGGTTAAAGTGATGCAACTTGATCGCTTCGATCTGAAAAAGTCGTAAGCCTATTTAAACTCTTCTAACTCTAATACCGATCGGTCGTTAGGATTGAGCTCTATAAATTTAATACGATGCTCATCACGATCGGTCGGTACTTCTTTTAACTGGTAGTTATCCTCGTCGCAACTAAACAACATGCAAAATGAAAATGCTTCGACACCTGCAGAGACTGCTTCACCACTGAAGTCGGAACTGCGTGGATTGGCCATAAGGTTATCTTCATATTGCTGACGTTCAATTGTTTGGGACAAGCCCGTTAAAACGGCTGCCTTGAAATAATTCGGTGAATCGGATGTCGTCGAGCATCCGCTGCAAAGTAGTACAACAAAACCTGCGGCTAGTTCTTTTACATATGCCATAACTAACTCTCACTTAAGTAATATGATTAAGAGTATAGCAACAGATTAATTTTTCAACACTAGAAAATACAAGCAAGACTGGAATATTTAATTAAGAAAGTCTAAATACCGCTACAGTTTGCGCATACCTGTTTTAATTCATAATTTCAAAGATGATGGTTGGCGGCGAGTGTTCTTGAGTGAAACTTATTTCGCTCCAAAAGAATTGCCTGAAGAAGTTCCAGAATTAGCGCGTAGAAACTTGGTGCCGAGGGGGGGACTTGAACCCCCACGCTGTTACCAGCGGTGGATTTTGAATCCACTGCGTCTACCAATTCCGCCACCTCGGCATAAGATAGGTTGTCTTGGTCGACGGGTGGGATTATACCCGTGACATTGTTCTAATCAAGCAAATAATGCAGAATTTTTTCCGATTTGTGTTCGTTTGCTCATTCCTTAACCGAACCGCCCTACTGCGCCCGCGTTCGGGTCATGGTAAACTGCTGTGCTCATCAGGTAGTTACGGATAAAATTATGCCTACAGAAGCTCAAAAGTTGCATGCTAGTTTTCCTTCAGCAAATTTTTTACGTCGTTTGGCGGCTTGGATTTATGACTTTTTAGTCGCTTGTGCAATGATCATGCTCGCCACGGGCTTGGCATTGGGAGCTGCAGCAATAGCTACCAGCCTTAACTGGGTCGTCTTACCAGAAGGAATGGATCACGCAGAATTTATCGACCAAGGTCCTTGGCTCAGTCTGTTTTTATTAGCAGTGCTGGCGCTATTCTTCGGTTATTTCTGGAAAACTTCCGGTCAGACGGTGGGTATGCGCGCTTGGCGTTTAAAGCTGCAGCAACGTGATGGCTCGCGTTTGACTCATAAACAAGTCGCCCTGCGATTATTAACCTGTTGTTTTGGCTTAGGTCATTTGTGGGTATTAGTCGACTTCAAAAACCGCCGAGCCTGGCATGACTATGCAGCGAAAACAGAGCTGGTTACCCTCTCTAAAGAAGCGAACCAACTCTTTTACTGGAAAGAACTTTAGCTTTTGCGCTGCATGATAAATACCGCAGCACCGGCAAACACTAAGCTCGGTAACAAGGCCCCAAGCACCGCAGGCACTTGATAAACCTGTGCCAAGGGGCCGAAAATCTCATTACTCACATGAAACGCAAAGCCAGTAATCACGCCCATCAGTATACGAGCCCCCATACTGGTCTCACGCAGCGGACCAAATATAAATGACAAGGCAACTAACAACATGACCGCCACCGTGATGGGTGAAAGCAGCTTACGCCATAAAGCCAGTTCATAACGCTGCGCTGATTGCTCATTCGCTTTTAAATAGGTGAGATAATCTATCAGGCCAGTAATGGATAGTGACTCCGGTTTGATGGTGACTACACCCAATTTATCAGGCGTTAAACTCGGCCGCCACATCGTTGAGTCAAAGCGATTTTCAATGACCTCTTGTTCGGTCAACTGAGTTTCTACAACTTGATTTAAGCGCCACGCTTCGTTGCGATAAACAGCGGTTTGCGCATAAGTTACTTTTTCAAGTTGTTGCTTTCCGTCAAAGTCATAAATCAGCACGCCATTCAAACGTCCGGTATCTTCGACTTCTGAGATATTGATAAAGTCATCGCCATCTTTTGCCCAAACGCCACGTTGAGCGGAGATAAGACTACCATCGGAAATTTCTTGTGCACGGATTAGCCGACCTTTCGCTTCCATCGGCGGCGCCACCCATTCGCCAATAGCAATCACAGCAATCATCATAATGATCGCTGTTTTCATAACGGCTCCTGCGATATTCAGTTTGGAGCGCCCAGCCGCCTGCATCACAATCAGTTCTGAATTACTTGCCAGCACGCCCATACCAATTAACCCACCGAGCAAAGCGGCCATTGGGAAGAACACTTCAATATCACGGGGAACGCTATAAAACACAAAAAGCGCAGCGTCTAGTACTTCATAGTTCCCTCGTCCAACCGACTTGAGTTGCTCAACAAAACGTATTAACCCCGAAAGCCCGGTCAGTACGATTAAACTCATTAGCGAGGTTTTAAGAACAGTGGCACCAATGTAGCGGTCTAAGATACTAAACATTATTAAACTCCCCGACTACGCTGACGCCAAAACATCAGGTGCGCCCAAAACTTCAACCCGACAGGCCGTGCACGACTCAATAGCGCAATACCAAACACTAATAATGCAACGTGAATCCACCAAAGACCAATATACGTTGGGATAACACCGTCACGAACCGCCGATTTCGCAGCCATGAGAACAAGAAAATACCCTAGGTAAATTAAAATAGCCGGCGCCATTCGGGCGAATTTACCTTGTCTCGGATTGACTCGACTTAACGGAACAGCAATAAGCGTCAATAACGGCATCGCCAGAGGTATTGCTATACGCCATTGCAGCTCGGCCGCTGCCGCATTTGATTGTTCCTGCCACAACTCATTGACAGTATAAGCCTCTAGATCTCTTAACTGTTCGTCTACAGGCTGCTCTTTGATTTGTAGCCTATACTGCTCGAAACTCATTAACTGGTAATGTTCACCATCGCCTGCAAAGCGTTTACCGTCGCGCAGCTCTAACCACTGAGAGCCAGAGCTTTCGGTGTTCACTTCACCAGAGGTGGAAACCACCACGCTACCGGATCGAATACGCCCTTGCTCTGCCTGATGCTGAGCCACAAATACATTCTGCAAATCACCTTGTTCATCTTGGCTTTGGATAAAAATGACCGCTTTGCCATTACTCGACTGTTGAAACCGCCCTGGGATAAGTGCCGTTAAACCACTGTCAGCGCGCGCTTTATCTTCTATTTTTTGCTCTTGCTCTAACGACCAGGGCACAACGTACATAGTCAACGCGGCAGTCAATAAGGCCAGCATTACCGCAACAACTAATGTCACTCGAGTGACATACCACTCACTAACACCACAGGCATGCAATACCGTCATTTCGTTGTCTGCGTATATACGACCATGCGCCAGTAAAATCCCCAAAAAAAGACTCAGAGGGATAATCAGCGCTAGCAACGCAGGTAAGTTCAGTGATAACAACTGAAAAATAATAGAACTGGGAATATCGCCCTCTGACGCATCCGACAGTACGCGAACAAATTTTTGACTGACAAATATCGTCATCAGTACAACCAATACCGCGATTTGAGACTTTAATGTCTCAGCAATCAAATATTTAAAAATGCGCACGTTGCTCGACTCATAACGTTGGTTTTTACTGGAATAGCTGTGATTTTTAAGTAAACTTGTTATTTTAACAACAAATTTGTTCATTAGGCTAACTATAGCAGTCCTTGCGGCCTACCGAAATAGGAGCACAGTCCATGGAGTTCAGCGTAAAAAGTGGCAACCCAGAAAAACAACGTTCCGCATGTATCGTTGTGGGTGTCTTCGAACCACGGAGGTTATCCGGTGTCGCCGAACAACTTGATAACGTCAGTGAGGGATATCTTAGCAACCTTTTACGACGAGGCGACTTAGAAGGCAAGACCGGCCAGGTGCTTTTACTTCATCACGTCCCTAATGTGCTGGCAGAGCGTGTATTGCTAGTCGGTTGTGGTAAGGAGCGCGAGCTTGATGAACGCCAGTACAAGCAGATTATTGCTAAGACGATTAATACACTGAACGAGACGGGCTCAATGGAAGCGGTTTGTTTCTTGAGTGAGTTACATGTCAAAGGTCGTGACACTTACTGGAAAGTACGCATGGCGGTGGAGGCTGCACGCCAAACCATCTACAGCTTTAATCAGTTAAAAACCAAAAAAGAAGAACCGCGCCGCCCTTTACGTAAACTCACGTTTAATGTGCCGAGTCGTAAAGAGTTGACCATTGGTGAGCAAGCAATTAATCACGGTTTAGCCGTTGCCGCAGGTATGGATAAATGTCGTGACGTCGCCAATATGCCACCTAACATCTGTACACCGCGTTACTTAGCCGAACAAGCCCACGCCTTGGCAGAAAAATATGCTCAACTGGAAGTAACCACGGTTGAGGAGAAGGAAATGGCGGAGCTCGGTATGAATGCATACCTAGCTGTCGGTCGTGGCTCTGAGCATGAGTCAGTACTTACACTGATGCACTATAAAGGAGCCGCTGACGATCAGGCGCCTATAGTATTAGTCGGTAAGGGACTGACCTTTGACTCAGGGGGTATTTCAATTAAACCGTCCGCCAATATGGACGAAATGAAATACGATATGGGTGGCGCTGCCGGCGTCTTTGGTGCGATGCAAGCGTTGGCTGAAATGCAGTTACCTATTAACGTGATTGGTGTGATGGCCGGCTGCGAAAATATGCCCGATGGTAAAGCGTATCGACCGGGTGACATTCTCACCACCATGAGCGGCCAAACCGTTGAAGTGCTAAATACCGATGCTGAGGGCCGATTGGTCTTATGCGATACGCTCACGTATGTTGAGCGCTTTGAGCCAGAGCTTGTTGTCGACTTGGCGACTTTAACCGGCGCTTGCGTAGTGGCGCTGGGTTCACACGCCTCAGCAGTGTTAAGTCAGCACAACCCATTAGCCAGCGAAATTTTAAATGCGGCGTCACAAAGTGGCGATAAAGCATGGCGTTTACCACTGTGGGACGAATACCAATCGCAATTGGATAGCCCCTTCGCTGACATGCAAAACATTGGTGGTAAAGAAGCCGGCACCATTACTG
>NZ_DEYI01000073.1:0-4194 GCF_002364475.1 Idiomarina sp. UBA3162 | reverse complement strand
ACTGCAGATGCGCTCGACCATCAGGGACGCGGTGTGGTCAGGATATCAAAGCAGGGCAAAAGTCGAGTTTATTTTGTTCCACAATTGCTACCGGGCGAGACCGCTCAATTTAAGGTGACCGGACAACAAAATATCGAATTGCTTGCACGCCAAAGCACTGCCGCAGAACGACGTCAGGCGCCATGCCCCTACTATGACGACTGCGGAGGGTGTGACTTACAGCACATTAATGAAACGCACCAGCGCCGCCATAAACAGCAAGTAGTGACTGAACTGTTCGCAAAAATGGCAGGAATGAAGAAAGAGCTACCGTGGCATGACACGTTAATCGCTGATGATTGGCAATATCGTCGGAAAGCACGTTTAGCGATTTATCAACGTGCTACCAAACAACCCTGGCGTCTGGGATTTCGGGCACACGCGAGTAAACACATTGTTGATATTCCTCAATGCGCGGTTTTAGACAGTGAACTTAATCGCCTAATAACCGACTTTCGGAAGATGCTAGATAGTGCACAACTGGGTCCTAAGATCGGCCATGTCGAGCTCATTAAAGCACCCGCTGCACAGCTATGTTTGCGCATTACTCAGCCCTTGAGTTCGGAACAGACGCAACAACTCGAAGCGTTTTCCACAACAAGTGAATGTGCCGTTTGGTTGGATAATGGACAACAGCTTAAAGCGTTGAGCCAAAATGCGATCTGTTTCGATGAGACCATTGATGGTGATCGGCTAGTATTCATGCCTGGAGACTTTATACAGGTAAACGCTCGAGTTAATCAGCAAATGGTAAAGCAAGCTGTTAATTGGTTAGCGCCACAAGCCGACGATGAAATCCTTGATCTGTTCGCGGGCATTGGCAACTTTACTTTGCCGTTGGCACGTCGCGCAAAGTCGGTGACTGCTGTGGAAGGCGTATCAGCAATGACCAAACAATTAGCTGCTAATGCGACGACAGCAAACCTCAGTAATGTTTACGCACACACTTTTGATCTGGGTACCAATGAAGTGAGTCGCTTATTGGAGAAAGGCTACCAACGTATTCTTCTCGATCCCGCACGGGCTGGTGCAGAAGCGGTTTGTCAGTGCATTGCAAAACTGCAGTCAGATAAACAACCTGAGCAAATTGTGTATGTTTCGTGCTCGCCGGATACGCTGGCTCGAGACAGCCGTTGGTTATTGGATAACGGCTATGAGATTGCGCATATCAGTTTAGTTGACATGTTTGTACAAACACATCACATTGAAACAATGGTGAGCTTCAAAAAGGTAGTATAAAGTCATGGTCCATGTTCGCAGTACACATGTTGATGATCCGCAGTATCAGGACGCGGCACAACACTGGTTAGTCAGTGTCAAAGATGTCAACACACTGGAAGAAACCGCGAACATGCTCGCCAAGCGCTATTCGGATCACGCTGATGCCTTACTCAAAGGTAAGGAGATGGTGGAAATCTTAGCGCCACTCAATCTTGATACTGAATCCTTGCTCGCAGCATTGTACGCGCCGCTGGTTGATAAGGTGACGCTTGATGTTGAGGAATTGCCTATTGAGCGCTCCTTGAAGGTGTTACTACGCAATGTCCAGCAAATGCAGAATATTTCCGAGTTGCAGTCCTTTCAACATGGCCAACCTGATGGCGCGCAAATCGATAACGTGCGGCGCATGCTGTTGTCTATGGTTGAAGATGTTCGCGCGGTGCTTATTAAGCTTGCCGAGCGCATCTGCTTTCTGCGCGAGGTAAAAAATGCGGATGAGGAGACACGCGTACTAGCGGCTAAGGAGTGCGCAGAAATATACGCGCCCTTGGCCAATCGTTTGGGTATTGGACAGCTCAAATGGGAATTGGAAGATATCGCCTTTCGCTACCTGCATCCCAAAACCTACAAAAGCATCGCACAGCAGCTCGATGAGCGGCGTTTAGATCGCGAAAGTTATATCCATGATTTTGTCGAGGACTTGCAACATTCGTTGCAAGAGCAGGGCATAATCGCTGATGTGTACGGCCGTCCCAAACATATCTTTTCGATTTGGCGGAAAATGCAGAAGAAGCACCTCAGTTTCGAGCAGCTATTTGATATTCGTGCTGTGAGAATTTTGACGCATTCGTTGAAAGACTGTTACGCCGCGTTAGGGGTTGTGCACTCACGTTGGCGCCATTTATCTTCGGAGTTTGATGATTATGTGGCTACGCCAAAACCGAACGGCTACCAATCGATCCATACGGTCGTCGTTGGTCCCGACAATAAAAATGTCGAAATTCAAATTCGTAGCCATGAAATGCATGATGATGCCGAACTCGGTGTTGCTGCACATTGGATGTACAAGGAAGGTGCGCAAGCAGGCAAACGGCATGGCTTTGAAGAAAAAATAGCATGGCTGCGTAAGCTCTTAGCTTGGCATGAAGACATGGCCGGGAGTGACTCATTAGTTGAAGAGATACGTTCCCAGGTGTTTGAAGATCGGGTCTATGTGTTCACGCCGAAAGGTGAGGTCATTGATCTACCTGCGGGGTCTACGCCGTTGGACTTTGCTTATTATATCCATAGTCAGGTGGGCCACCGCTGTGTCGGTGCGAAGATCGATGGCCGCATCGTGCCTTTCACGTATCAACTGCAAAATGGCGATAAAGTCGAAATACTGACTCAGAAAAGCGCACAACCGCGCCGTGATTGGTTAAATCCGCAGATGGGCTATCTGCATTCTTCGCGCGCACGCAGTAAAGTACATACCTACTTTAAAAAGCAGGATCGCGACAAGAATTTACAAGCCGGCAAAGAGCTATTAGAGCAGGAACTCAGCAAATACGGCTTGAATTTAAGTGCTGCCAGTAAAGCGCTTGAACGCTTTAACGTAAGCCACTTAGATGACCTATTGGCAGCTATTGGTGCGGGCGATATCCGGCTCCACCAAGTGGTCAACTTTATTAAGCCGGCACCGACGGAAGAACAGCAGCTCGCCCGCATTAAAAAGCGCACCGCACAGTCGAGTAAGCCTGTCGGTGGAACCTCCGAAGTGACCATCGAAGGGATTGGTAACTTAATGATGCAGTTTGCGCGCTGTTGCCAACCGATCCCCGGCGAACCGATTCGTGGATTTATAACCCAAGGGCGTGGCGTTTCGGTTCATCGGCAAGACTGCGATCAATTACAGCATCTGCTCTCGCAACATCCTGAACGGGGCATTGAAGTGTCTTGGTCTGCTCGCACGCAGAAAGAGTATCGCGCGTCGGTTCGTATTTCAGCGTTGGATAGAAATGGCTTATTGCACGATATCACCAGTGTTCTGGCCAACGAAAAAGCAGCGGTATTACAAATGGACAGTGAGTCAGATGCGCAGTCGCAGTCGGCGACCATTTGGCTGAAGTTAGCGGTTAAAAATAATCAGGCGTTGCAAAAGATCATTCAGCATTTACGCCAATTACCCGGCATTGAACAAGTTCAAAGGAGTTAACAATCATGCAAGCAGTGGGTATCGAGGCGCTCAAACAGGTTATGCAGCAGCTACGCGACAAACAACACGGCTGTCCGTGGGACCTCAAACAGACTTTTGAGTCGTTGCTACCCTATACCATCGAAGAAACCTATGAGGTGGTCGACGCGATCAATGGGGGCGATCGCGCAGCGATGAAAGATGAACTCGGTGACTTACTGTTTCAAGTCGTATTTTATGCGCAACTTGGAGAGGAAGAGGGAAGCTTTGATTTTGAGGCTATTGCTCAGCATACCGCCGATAAACTAATACGCCGTCATCCGCATGTGTTCGAGCAAACCGACGGTGCTTTATCCGATGCCGAGATAAAGCAACAGTGGGAAGCGATAAAACAACAAGAGCGTAAAAGCCAGCAAGCAGAAACTGTCTTTAAAGATATTCCAAGTCAGTTACCGAGTGTGCTAAAAGCCGCTAAGCTTCAAAAGCGAGCGGCTTCTGTAGGCTTTGACTGGACGGAAGAAGAACCCATTTATGCAAAGGTTTATGAAGAGATCGATGAGGTTCGCACTGCCGAAAACGATGACCACCTGGAAGAAGAAATCGGTGATTTATTATTTGCGGTGATTAACCTTGCTCGTCACAAGCAAGTGAACCCAGAACGTGCGCTTCAGAGAGCGAACAATAAATTTGTGCAGCGCTTTCAAGCGATTGAAGCGATACTAAGCGCCCGTGAACAAGCGGCGGACGAACTGAGTTTGGAC
>NZ_DEYI01000099.1:0-5795 GCF_002364475.1 Idiomarina sp. UBA3162 | reverse complement strand
GCTACGGCGGGATTCGAACCTGCGACCCCCGCATTATGAGTGCTGTGCTCTAACCCAGCTGAGCTACGCAGCCTAATCTTTGTGTTGCGCCTCTCTGTGAGTGCGGCGCGTATTATGCAAATCGCTTGGCTTACCGTCAACCTCTTTTTAAGAAAAAATCACTTAATTTGGTTTGATTGGTTAAAAAAACACTGATTCGATTGAAAACTGAACGGAAGAGCCACAAAAACACCCATTTACCATGGTAACTCTTCACCATTACTATGGAAGAAACTGCCTGAAGTTTCTATCGTAAGCTCATCAATCCGTTGCATGAGTCGCTCAGCTGCCGTTGCTGGCGAAATATCACCTCGCCCACCGACCATTTCCGTTTGTACATAGCCTGGATGCAATAGTACAACGGCTATTGCTTTATCTTTTAGATCGATGGCTAAAGATTTACCTGCGGCATTGAGCGCTGCTTTTGACATTCGATAGCCATAACGACTGCCCGAACCATTATCATCAATAGAGCCCATCCGACTCGTAATCAGTGCGACTTTACTACCGCCCTCAAGGTTACCTAGCAGCGTTTCCGTCACTCGCAGGGGCGCGATGGCGTTGACTTCATACTGCGCACGCAACATACGTGAATCGAGTTCACCGAGCTCATCATGGTTAAGGAGCCCTGCATTATTAATCAATATATCGACGCGCGTACCGCCGAGACTTTCTTTCATACGCATGAGATCGGAGGTTTTGGTGACGTCAATCCCTTCAATGATGTCGACATCGAGTTCGATAAGTTGTTTTGAGTTATTACGGCATACAGCGGTAACGGAGTAGCCGGCCTCTGAATATTGCTTTGCTAACTCAAAACCGATGCCACGATTAGCACCGGTAATGATGACATTCGACATAATAAAATCCTTCAGTCAGATTGTGTTAAATCTTTCGGGTCAAGTAATTTAGCGAGCTGCTCGCGATCCATGTCTGTCATTTCTTCGGCGACGTCGATGATTGGACGTTTCTCTTTATATGCGCGTTTGGCAATATCGGCTGCTTTGCTATAACCGATCACTGGATTTAACGCGGTCACTAAAATAGGATTTTTGGCTAATGCTTTTTCGAGATTCTCGTGGTTCACCTCGAACCCCGCCACCGCTTTATCAGCTAAGACGTGGCAGCTCTGCGTGAGCAGTCCAAGTGACTGCATTAAGTTGTATCCTATTACGGGTAACATGACATTGAGTTGGAAATTACCTTGTTGTGCAGCAGTCGTGATGGTGGTGTGGTGCCCATTGACCTGCGCTGCAACCATGGCGACTGCTTCAGGTATGACGGGGTTTACTTTGCCGGGCATAATGCTGCTGCCAGGCTGCAAGGGGGTCAGCTGAATTTCGCCTAAACCTGCTAGAGGTCCGCTGTTCATCCAGCGTAAATCATTACTTATTTTTAGTAGCGTGGTTGCGAGGGTATTTAATTGGCCATGCAACTGTACATTGAGCTCTTGTCCGGCAATGCCACTAAAGGGATTACGCGATGCTTTAAAAGCAATCCCAGTTTGCTCGCTGAGCGATTGCGCAAATAAATCGGCAAACTGCTCAGGCGCGTTAATGCCAGTACCAATCGCTGTCCCCCCTTGTGGCAGTACTTGCGAGTGTTCACACAACTGCGGAAGTTGTTGAGCCGTTAATTCGAGCTGGCCAGCCCACGCATTCAACTCCTGAGCCATCGTCAGTGGCATCGCATCCATTAAATGGGTACGCCCCGTCTTTACCACATCACGTAGTTCAACCGCTTTTTTTCTAATGGTGTCTATCAGGTGCTTAAGCGCGGGTTGCAGTCGTTGTTCGACAGCCATCACGCTGGCAATTTGAATCGCTGTTGGAATCGTATCGTTGCTCGATTGGCTCCGATTGACATCATCATTCGGATGTACATCAACGCCTTGTTGTTGTGCAATGTGGGCAATGACTTCATTCACATTCATATTCGAACTCGTGCCTGACCCAGTTTGAAAGACATCAATCGGGAACTGGTCGGCGTGCTGACCATCAATAATTTGCTGAGCGGCCGCTTGAATGGCAGCGGCTTTGTCTTCATCGAGGTCAGCACACTGTTGATTAGCCGCCGCCGCAGACCACTTAATGCGGGCGATGGCTTTGATGAGTTCAGTTGGAAGTGTGAGTCCACTGATGGGGAAATTATTAACCGCACGTTGTGTTTGGGCACCGTAGAGAGCGCTTTTGGGGACCTCTACTTGTCCCATACTATCTGCTTCAGTCCGTGTCTCGTGACTCATAATTCATTGCTCCTAAGCCAAAGAATTTGGTTAATTTGAAATACGGACTTACACTGCTAAAGATCAGTACTAAAAACTAGAGACTTGTATTAAGCTAGCAATCTGAGCATTTGCTCTATATTGCTTTTAACTTCTTAATGATAAGGCGACCCATGATAAAAAAGATAGCACTCAGCCTGCTTATCATCGCATTTTCTGTGGCTTCATCGGCGAATGCACAAACCTTTCGAATTTTAGACAAAAACGGTAATCCTATTAAAAGTGCCGTTGTGTTGATCAATAAGGCTGCGTTAGTGGGGGCCCATGTTGTACAAGACGATGTCGTCATTGACCAAGTCGATAAACAGTTCGTGCCCAAGGTCTCTTCAATTCAGCAAGGCAGTACGGTCGTCTTTCCGAATAGTGATAATATTCGCCACCACGTTTACTCTTTTTCGGAAGCAAAACCGTTTGAATTAAAACTGTACTCTGATCAAGAGCGCCCTAAAGTAACCTTTGACAAACCCGGTGTGGTTACTCTTGGCTGTAACATTCATGACGGTATGATCGGCTACGTTGTGATTAATGACGCGCTACAAGGGTTCGTGACAGACGCGTCTGGGCACGTCAGTATTGACATCAATAATGCGGTCAGTGAACAGTCGCAAGCGATAACACTGCGTGTTTGGCATCCTTGGATGGGTGATAATCTTGATGCTGCCGAGTTGATTGAACTCAGGCTTCCAACGCAAGAAAGCGATATAATGTTAGATGTGGCGCCACCAGCGCAAGAAAAAGAAAAAAAATCGCGATTAGAAAAACGCTTTAATCGCTTAGGAGCTTGATGTTTAAACAGTTTAAAGTTCGACTTGCGGTCATTTTTGGCATTCTCATTGCGGTAGCATTGTGTGGTGCCGTACTGGCCGTTTTACTTACCACATCAAATCAGGTCGAACGCACCCTACAACGTGAGTTAACGGTCAGTGAACGGGTCTTCCGCGAGTTAATGGATGGTCGAGCTGAGCAGCTGCGCCGCGCTGCCGAAGTGCTGACTGATGACTTTGGCTTTAAACGCGCGGTTGCTAGCGAAGATCGCGACACCATCGTGTCTGCGCTAATTAACCATGGTGAGCGCATCGGCACCGATCTCATTGCACTGCAGACACCTAGTGGGGAAGAAATAGCTTCAACACATGACTTGAACTTACAGCAATTAGTAAGCGGTGAGCAGGGGGGAAAGGCCTTGCTTGTGTCAGAAGGGCAACTATATCAAGTGGTAACCGTGCCCGTTACAGCACCCAACCTTATTGCGTGGGCGACGCTCGGTTTCGAGGTAAATAATAAACTTACCGAGCAGCTCAAAGAGTTAGCGAACGCAGATATTACATTATGGCTGGAGCAACAGAGCCAGCTGTTGGCTTCAAGCCTACCTTCCGAGCTTCGTGAGGGGTTTGCACAGGCGTTATCGTCCGAACAGCAAATTTACGATAACTGGGTTCAACAAAGCGGTTTGGCGCTCCAAGAGAGTATACTCAATACGGTTGGGGGGAATGTGGTGCACGTTTCTTTGACCACCTCCCGCGCTGAAGCCATGCGGCAGTTTGATGAGTTACTTGTACAAATTTTATTAATCGGAGCCATTGCGCTCGCTATTACGTTAATTGTTGCACTATTTGTCGCGAAGACTATTTCTACGCCAGTAGCGCTGTTATCTGAGGCGGCCAGTAAGCTCAAATCCGGTGACTATTCACCGACTAACTTGCAGTCACGTAAAGATGAGTTCGGTCAGTTGGCTGATACGTTTGAGTCGATGCGTTCTGCTATCGCTTTGCGTGAGCGTAAAGTCCGTTTCCAAGCCACGCATGACCAGTTAACTGAGCTGCCTAATCGGCGTGAGTTGCAACGGCTATTGAGTCAAAAACTCGGTGACACAACGTCGTCGGGCTGGTTCATCCTCATTAACATCCGCAACTTTCGTCGTTTAAATGATAGTGTCGGTCAACGCATGGGCGATGAAGTGTTAAAACAAATTGCCGAGCGACTATTAATGGATGGTCAACAAAGTCATTTATTAGCCCGCTTTGGTGGCGATGAGTTTGCCTTAGTGACGGCAACGGCGACTGAGTCCGAAGTAGCCCATCAATTGAGACAACTGAGTGCTCGACTCGACAAGCCCTTTTTAGTAGGCGGTAGCCAGTTTGAACTTAAATTCAACTGTGGGGCAGTACAATTCCCCAATCAAGCGACTGAGTTGGATAGCCTCATCCGTCGTGCCCAAGTTTCGGTTAAACATGCTAAAGAAAACAATCAGTTTAATGCATTTTATCAAGAAGGGTTTGATGAAGCGCACTTACGTCGGCTTGCGATCGTCGAGCAACTACCTAAAGCGATTGCGCAAGGCGGTTTTAATCTCGTTGCGCAACCTAAAGTGTCAGCGATTAACGGACGCACCGTCGCGGCGGAGATGCTCATCCGTTGGCAAGATGAGGAACTCGGCTGGGTCGGTCCGGATGAATTTATTCCGCTGGCGGAGCAGTCGGGCATGATTACTGAAATAACCCATTGGGTTGTGGATCAGGCCGAGCAATGGGTGAATCAATTACGAGCATCTCAGGATGATATTAAGCTGAGTATTAATATTTCAGCGGTCGACTTAGTCAATGACAAACTCGCTAATGACTTAGTCGCGCTCAGTCAACGCAATATGCAACGCTATTTGATATTGGAAGTCACCGAAAGTGCGTTGATGAATGAACCTGAAAAATCCATTGCATGCCTGCAAATGCTTAGCGAATTAGGTTACGAGATATCGATTGATGACTATGGTACGGGCTATTCTTCGCTTTCTCAGATACGCCGTTTACCCATTAATGAGTTAAAGATTGATAGGGCTTTTATCCAACATTTAATGGCTCAACCTGAAGATCAGTCCATTGTTCGTTCGACCATTCAACTCGCCCACGAACTAAACTTACGCGTTGTAGCAGAAGGGGTTGAAGATGAAGCCAGCTGGCATTGGCTAGCCGCGCACCAGTGCGACGTTCTACAAGGTTATTATTTTAGTAAGCCGATCTCGTTTGACGAATTACATTTACGACTATTGAAGGAAAAAGAGCATGCCTAAACGCATTTTTTATGGCTTATCCGTACTCTTGCTGAGTGCCGTTCAGCCTGCACTAGCGCAACAATTTGAATCACCGGGATCGCGTTTATTGGCAACCGGCGGCGCGAGCACGATAGAGGGGAGTGGCGGCGGTGGTATCGTGCCATGGGCAACCCTCAGCAGTTACGCTGATGAAGGTGAGTGGGGCGCGACTGTACAGATGACGGAAGTACAAGTTGATGATTTTAGTTTAAGTGTGCAAGGCGCTAGCTTTAACTGGAATAACCGAGTTGAAGTTTCCTATGCACGCCAACAGTTCGACTTAGAAACCATCGGTGGCGAACTTGAGCAATCTGTTTGGGGCGTTAAAGCCCGACTCAGTGGTGACTTGGTGTATGGTGCTATGCCGCAAGTGAGTGCAGGCATCCA
>NZ_DEYI01000054.1:509-53390 GCF_002364475.1 Idiomarina sp. UBA3162 | reverse complement strand
TGTAGGAATGTTCATATAGTTGTATGCAGACGCGTGGAAAAAGTCCGCGTTCGGGAACAGCTTCTTCTCACGCCACATGACTTCTTCACAGCGCACTGAAACATCATACAAGCGAGAATCGCCATTCTCTTCGGCAAGCTTCTTAGACCATGCTTTGATGATGTCATTGCGTGGGTCAAACTCGCGATAAATCGCATGACCAAAGCCCATGATCTTTTCTTTACGCTCGAGCATACCCATGAGTGTTTGCTCAGCATCTTCTGGATCTTTCATGTCCTCGATAAGCTCCATTGCTGCTTCGTTGGCACCACCGTGCAGTGGACCACGCAATGAACCGATCGCACCGGTCACACACGAGTGAATGTCAGACAACGTCGATGCACATACACGCGCTGTGAAGGTTGATGCATTAAACTCATGCTCTGCATACAAGATCAACGACGTGTTCATCACGTCAGCATGTAATTTAGACGGTGATTCATCATGCAATAAGCGTAGGAAGTGCGCTCCAGTGGACTGCTCTTCAGAGTCAGTATCGATACGCACGCCATCGTGCGTAAAGCGGTACCAATACAACACCATACCTGGAAAAGTTGCGATCATACGTTCAATTTTATCGTCCGCTTCATCGAAGCTTTCTTCAGTCTCGAGGTTGCCTAACATTGAGCAGCCTGTACGTAGCACGTCCATCGGATGCGCTTCTTTTGGAATACGCTCTAATACGTCTTTGACTTCCTGCGGCAGGATGCGCATTGATTTTAGACGCTTACGGTATGCATCTAATTCAGCTTGATTGGGCAATTCACCCTTCGCTAGCAAATACGCGACTTCTTCAAAGCTCACCTTCTCCGCTAACTCTTTGATGTCATAGCCGCGATAAGTGAGACCTGAACCTGATTTACCCACGGTACATAGCGCGGTTTCACCCGCTGATTGGCCACGTAATCCTGCACCACCTAGTTTTTTCTCTGCCATGGTTTTATCCCTTCTTAATTTGTTGTGATTGACTTGCGCCCAAGGCGCAAGCTACATAATCAATTCTTGCGCCCAAGGCGCAAGCTACCGAGCTTATTTTTTAAATAGGTTGTCTAGTTTTTCTTCGAACTCATGGTAGTTCAAGAACTCATAGAGTTCTGCACGCGTTTGCATATCATCAACAACCGCTTTCTGATCGCCGTTCTCAAGAATACTATTGTAGACATTTAACGCTGCTTTGTTCATCGCACGGAATGCGCTCAACGGATACAATACAATATCGACACCGACGTCAGCCAGCTCTTGCTTATTGAACAATGGCGTTGCTCCGAATTCGGTAATGTTAGCCAATACCGGCACATCAAGCGCTTCAGTAAAGGCTTGATATTGCTCCAGCGTATGTACCGCTTCTGCAAAAATCGCATCCGCACCCACATCGACACACGCTTGCGCGCGCTCAATGGCAGCATCTAAGCCTTGTTGCTGCAACGCGTCAGTACGCGCCATAATTAGAAACTGGTCGTCAATACGGGCATCAACGGCCGCCTTAACGCGGTCAACCATCTCAGCTTGAGTAACGATCTCTTTATTTGGGCGATGACCACAACGCTTTTGCGCAACTTGGTCTTCAATATGAATACCCGCTGCACCTGCACGCGTCATTTCTTTAACAGTGCGTGCGATATTGAATGCACCACCCCAGCCTGTGTCGGCATCAACTAATAATGGCAAGTCTGAAGCGCCGGTAATACGGCGAATATCTTCGCACACGTCATTCAGTGAAGTCATACCCAAGTCAGGTAAACCAAAAGAGGCATTAGCAACACCTGCGCCCGACAAATAAAGCGCTTTGTGGCCCACTTTTTCAGCCATCATGGCTGTGTAAGCGTTAATCGTACCGACGATCTGCAAAGGATTTTCTTGTTCAATTGCACGACGCAGTTTTGCGCCCGCACTTTGGATTCCGTTACTCATTATCACTTCTCCTGTTGTGCTAGTTTAATTTCGATGTTTTTACGCGACGCGCTAATATGACGCCGCATCAATAAGTCCGCGAGTTCACCGTCACGATTGCCAATGGCGGTCAAAATCGCTTTATGCTCATCAAAGGCGCGTGAAACACGAGGTCCATTCATCCCCATTTGGACGCGATACATCCTGACCAAATAATAAAGTTCATCACAGAGCATATTTATCAGATAGGGATTCTTGCTCCCTAAGATGACACGATAATGAAAGTCCAAATCGCCCGCTTCTTGATAGTAACTTTCACCTTCGCGCACGCGCTGATGCGATAAGTGTTGGTCAAGCAGCCCTTGTAATTGTTCGATTTCTTCAGTCGGCATATATTCCGCGGCTAAACGACAGGCCAGCCCTTCGAGTTCTTCGCGAATTTGATATAAATGAATGAGGCCTTCGTATGACAGCCGCACCACTCGGGCACCAGCATTGGGAATACGTTCAATAAGGTGACAACGTTCTAAACGCGCTAGAGCCTCGCGTAACGGCGCGCGGCTAATATTGAACTTGCGCGCTAACTCGGGCTCGCTGATTTTGCTGCCAGCAGCAATTTCGCCTTCGACCACAGCGCGTTGGATCTGCACCAAAACACGGTCAGCAGAGGTAACAGCAGGTTTGGCAATCGGTGATAGCACTTCCATATGAATTGTCGACATAATTAAGCGTTGGCATTATTTTGCACCAAAAATATTGCTACTTACAAGGGGGGTAACTGATTTATTGTCGACAATAATGGAAAGATTGCTTTTCAGTAAGATGCCCGTCACTATATTTCAACGATTTATGGAGGACCACACTATGTTTGAATGGGTTGCTATGCCTGAGGCATGGATCGCTTTAGCCACGTTGACTGCACTAGAGATCGTATTGGGCATCGATAACATCATTTTCATTTCTATCTTAGTTGGTCGCCTACCCGAACATCAGCGTAATCGTGCCCGCACCATTGGTCTAATGCTTGCAATGGGTACTCGCTTATTACTGCTATTCTCACTCACCTGGGTGATGTCATTAACAACACCCTTATTTGAAATTTTAGGAAAGTCGATTTCGGGACGCGATCTTATTTTGCTCTTGGGTGGCTTATTTTTACTCGGTAAAAGTACCTTAGAGATACACCACGCGCTCGAGGGGGAGTCGAGCGAGGGCCAGAGCCCCGTGCAAGCTAACTTCGTTGCCATACTTGTTCAAATTGCTGTGCTAGACATCGTGTTCTCGCTTGACTCAGTGATAACCGCGGTGGGATTAGCCGATCACCTTTCGGTCATGGTGATTGCCGTTGTTCTATCCGTTGGCGTCATGCTGATTGCGGCTAAGTCGGTCTCCGATTTTGTCGACAAACATCCCACCATTAAAATGTTGGCCTTAAGTTTCCTCATTTTAATTGGCATGACTTTAGTTGGCGAGGGAATGGGCTTTCATGTACCAAAAGGTTACGTATATTTCGCCATGGCATTCTCGCTTGCAGTTGAGTTTTTAAACATCCGTGTACGCGCAAAAAAAAGCTCTGCAGAACCTGTGCAATTGAGAAAGTCTATCCCGGGGGACAGCCAACCCAAAAACCAATAAATTCATCGCTAAAGGTTTTAATCATGGGCATTGGCTAGTAAAGTATGACCACTTTTTTCGACTTCGACCAAAGTCGAATGGGTCAACATTAATTTTTATAACAAACGGATAATTAAAATGGATCCAAAAAATATTGTCGACAAAGACGCTAGTTTTTTCGGACAGCCAGGGGGACTTCAAACCCTGTTCTTTACCGAAATGTGGGAGCGCATGAGTTACTACGGCATGCGCGCGTTGCTCGTGCTATTTATGACCGCTTCAATGCAAGAAGGCGGGCTTGCTATCACCGTAGCTTCAGCAACTGCAATTTACGGTCTTTATACCGGTGCTGTCTATTTCATGGGTCTTCCAGGTGGTTGGATTGCTGACCGTCTTTTAGGTGGCCAACGCGCAACCTGGTACGGTGGCATCATCATCATGCTGGGCCATATCGTACTGGCAATCCCAAGCGAAGCCAGCTTCTTTATTGGTATGATCCTCGTTGTACTCGGTACGGGTCTATTAAAACCGAATATTACCGCCATGGTCGGTCAACTGTATAGTTCAGATGATGACCGTCGTGACGGCGGTTACACCTTGTACTACATGGGTATCAACATTGGTTCCATTATCGGTTACTTCGTTACCGGTTACTTGCAAGAAAATGCCGGTTATCACTGGGGCTTTGGTGCTGCAGCAGTCGGTATGGCATTGGGTCTAATTCAATACAAGTTAACCCAGCCTAAATTAAAAGGCGTTGGCGAGAAGCCAGCTAAACCGATGAGCGCAGGTGCTGCAAAGCGTAGCTGGGCAGTAATTTATTTGCTATTGGCGGGTCTGGCAACCGTCACCTATCTAGCGCTAAACAATATTATTGTTATTGATCCAGTGGTATTAGCTGGCAACGTGGCCGTTATCTTTACTATCATTTTCTTCGTGTATTACCTGAGTATTTTCCTGTTTGGTAAACTGACACGCAATGAAATGAAACGCCTTGGCGCCTTGTTCCTCGTTTGTATTGCATCAACCATGTTCTGGGCAGGCTTCGAGCAAGCCGGTTCTTCATTTAATTTGTTTGCACGTGACTTAACCGATCGTATGATTGGCGACTTTGAAATTCCAACCACGTGGTTCCAATCGTTAAATTCAATTTTCCTGGTCACGTTGTCACCATTCTTCGCGGCGCTTTGGATTAACCTCAGTAAACGCATGATTAACCCTTCTTACGGCTTTAAGAGTGCAATCGGTCTTATGATCATGGCAACCGGCTTTATCGTCATGTTCTTCGCCTCGCAAGCTGCTGCGAGTGGCCTTAAAGTAGCGCCTTATTGGTTAGTGGCTGTGTACTTTATTCACACCGTCGGTGAGCTATGCTTGAGCCCTGTCGCATTAAGTGCGGTCAGCAAGCTATCACCAAAGCGCATGGCAGGCCAGTTGATGGGTGTATTCGTACTGACCTATGCGATGGGTAACTTAATTGCTGGCTTGTTAGCAGGTGGTCTTGATCCTGAAAACCCTCAAGCCATGCCAGAGCTCTACTGGACGATATTCCTATTCGGTGTCAGTGTGGGTGCAGTAGTATTCGTTCTCGCCTTCTTCACTCGTAAGTGGGAAAAGCTGCCACCAGACGACGGTGAAGCTGACAACGATGATCATCCAGGTGCGGTTATTGACGCTAATGAGCCAGTCAATAAACCGTAAAGGGAGATGTATCGCATTATTAAAAAAGGGGCTTCGGCCCCTTTTTTAGTGCGTTACGACTGAGGCTTTGCCGGCTTTTCCGAAACATAAATCGTAATATGCCCTGCGGCCACCACAGTACCATCGTCTCGATAGGCTGTGACTTCGATAGGCTGATCGCCGACTTGCCAGGTTTGTTCTGTCGCTTTCGCTTCAATCCGCACATCACTATTGGTCTTTGCCAAGTAATTGACCTGCATCCCCTTAGGCAGCCAACGTAAGTGCTTAGGAATGGACGCCTCAGCTAATGCCCCCATCGCCATTTCCATTCCATTACATACGGCAATCGCATGTACGGTACCAATATGATTCTCCACGGCTTTACGCTTTTTAAACGTCAGCTGACAAAAGTTAGGCTCGAGTTCAGTGATTAGCGGCTTTATCGACGCAAAATAAGGCGCTTTGCGAGCAAACATCATAGAGAAAAGGCGCGCTCCAAACGGCAACTTCAAACACTGCGCTCTTAGTTTTAATAAATAATTTTGTTCACTCACGTGTTTTTTTCCTCAACAGTTAGACATAAAAAAAGCAGGCCGAAGCCTGCTTTTTATCACAACTTGATGCTTATTATAAGCTTGCCAGCGTCTCGTTCAATACAGAACATGGGCGCATTGCAGCAGATACCTTATCAGCGTTTGGCTGATAGTAACCACCGATGTCGACTTGCTTACCTTGAACACCGTTCAGTTCATCCATAATGGCTTGCTCGTTCTTCTGCATCGCAGCAGCGAGTTTCTCAAAGCGCTCTTGAAGCTCTTTGTCCTCAGTTTGCTTAGCCAGAGACTCAGCCCAATACATCGCTAAGTAGAAGTGCGAGCCGCGGTTATCAATCTCACCCACTTTACGCGAAGGCGATTTGTTCTCTTCCAAGAACTTCGCGGTCGCATTATCAAGCGCATCAGCCAAAATCTGTGCACGACGGTTGTCGGTCGCACGGCTGAGATGCTCAAGTGAAGCAGCCAACGCAAGGAATTCGCCCAATGAATCCCAACGTAAGTGGTTCTCTTCCACAAATTGTTGTACGTGTTTAGGTGCTGAACCACCCGCGCCAGTTTCGAATAAGCCGCCACCGTTCATCAATGGGACAATCGAGAGCATTTTCGCAGAAGTGCCCAACTCAAGGATCGGGAACAAGTCCGTTAAGTAATCACGTAATACGTTACCCGTGACTGAGATCGTGTCCTTGCCTTCTTTCACGCGCTTCAACGTGTGGCGTGTTGCTTCTTCAGGCGACATGATTTGAAGATCCAAACCATCGGTGTCGTGCTCTTTTAAGTAAGCCTCAACTTTACTGATCAATTGCGCATCATGGGCACGGTTTTTATCGAGCCAGAATACGGCAGGCATGCCACTTAAACGTGAGCGATTAACGGCAAGTTTAACCCAGTCACGGATAGGCTCATCTTTAACCTGACACATACGCCAGATGTCGCCTTCTTCAACCGCGTGTTCAAATACCACGTCACCCGCTTGGTTGAGTACTTTAACCGTGCCATCCGCCGGGATTTCAAAGGTTTTATCGTGCGAACCATATTCTTCTGCTTTTTGCGCCATCAAACCAACATTAGGGACTGTACCCATGGTTGCTGGATCAAACGCACCGTTTTCACGGCAGAAGCTAATCGTCTCTTGGTAAACACCCGCATAGCAACGATCGGGGATCATCGCCTTAGCTTCTTTCTGTCCGCCTTCACGGTCCCACATTTGGCCCGAGTCACGAATCATGGCAGGCATTGAAGCATCAATAATAACGTCGCTTGGTACGTGTAGGTTGGTGATACCTTTGTCTGAGTTGACCATTGCTAACTCAGCCTGTTTGGCATAGACGGTATTCAAGTCATTCTCGACTTCCTGACGCTGTTCATCAGTCAGTTTATCGAGTTTTGAATACAAGTCGCCAATACCGTTGCTGGCGTCAAACTCGATTTCTTTCATCAAGTCAGCGTGCTTTTCTAACACGTCTTTAAAGTATACGCGTACCGCGTGGCCAAACATGATCGGATCAGACACCTTCATCATGGTGGCTTTTAAATGCAATGAGAGTAAAACGCCCTGCTCTTTAGCAGCAACAGTCTCTTTCTCGAAGAATGCTTGTAGCTTCTTGCGGCTCATAACAGCAGCGTCAACAACTTCGCCTGCCAGCACTTTGATACCGTCTTTGAGTACGTTTTGCTCACCGTTACTCTCCAACACGATTTTAAAAGTATCGTCTTGGCTTGAAGTCATTGATTTTTCTGAACCGTAAAAATCGCCTTCTTCCATGTGCGCAACGTGAGCTTGGTTATCTTGGCTCCAAGCGCCCATACGGTGTGGGTGCTTCTTAGCGAAGTTTTTAACCGCCATCGGTGCACGGCGGTCTGAGTTACCTTCACGCAACACAGGGTTAACCGCACTACCTTTAACACGATCATAGCGCGTGCGAATGTCTTTCTCTTCATCAGTTTGCGGATCAAATGGGAAGTCAGGCAGTTTGTAGCCTTGAGCTTGCAACTCTTTAATACACGCAGTCATCTGAGGAATGGATGCGCTGATGTTAGGTAATTTAATAATGTTCGCTTCAGGCGTTTTCGCCAACTCACCTAACTCGGCCAATGCGTCTGACTGGCGCTGCTCCTCAGTAAGATACTCAGGGAATTGAGAAATAATTCGACCTGCAAGTGAAATATCACGCGTTTCAACTTTAACGCCTGCTGCTTTAGTAAAGCTTTGGATGATAGGCAGCAACGAGTATGTTGCTAAACGTGGTGCTTCATCCGTTTCTGTATAAATAATCTTCGATTTGTCGTTAGACATAATGATTCCTATCGTTTATCAGACTTCGTAATAGGTTGAACTGTGGGCGAATTATACGGGATCTACCCTCTAATTACCATTCACCCGTGTTTTCCATCGTGTCCCAAGGTGCTTGTGGTTCACGTGCGCCACCTTTTTGCAGCAGCTCGATCGAAATACCATCCGGAGAACGGACAAATGCCATGCGTCCATCACGTGGCGGACGGTTTATCGTCACACCGTTATCTTGTAGCTTTTTGCACAGCGCATAAATGTCGTCGACTTCATAGGCTAAATGGCCAAAATTGCGACCACCGTCGTACGACTCTGGATCCCAGTTATATGTGAGCTCCACCATCGGCGCTTTGTTTTCGTTCGCCGCGTCTTCGTCTTCGGGTGCAGCTAGAAAAACCAGTGTAAAACGACCGGCTTCAACCTCTTTCCGATACATTTCCTTAAGGCCCAACAAGTCACAATAAAAACGCAATGACGCGTCGAGATCCTCGACTCGAACCATGGTGTGTAAATATCTCAACGTTAACTCCCTAAAACAGTATTTACTTCAGTTTAATCATATCGTTAATACAACACGATTCGACCTTTGGCGAAGGGTTCAGCCAAACAGTTTTCTTTTCACCGCACGACCCGCAATGCGCAGCTTCTGACGGGCCGGAAAGCGCTTAAAAGTCGACTTTACCGTACCTTGGGTAAAGCGCGTTGGTTTACTGTAATCAATATTAACATCAACCAGTACACTCTGTCCTTGCGCTGCGACGTCAAACGCCTGTGCTATATACGCATCGAGTTCCGCTTCGGTTTCAATACGTACATAATGCGCTCCGGTCGCTAATGCCATGCCTTCAAATTTCGCGCCCACCAATGTCGTACAGGGTTTCCGCGCATACGGCATTTGCTGCGCTTGCGCGATTTGTGATAGTTCGCCGTCATTAAATACAAAACAGACAATACCAATCCCCTGCTGTTGTGCAGTCAGCAATTCCATTCCCGTCATAACAAAACAACCGTCTCCTACAATGGCTATCGTTTGTCGTTCGGGATGCGCCAGCTTTGCACCAATAGCCGCGGGTACAGCGTAGCCCATCGCATTATAGTCAGTGGGGGTCAGTAACGTCATATCGGCTTTTAGTGGCAATAGCTCAGCCGCCAAGTACGTATGATTTCCATCATCTAGGACAATGGCCGCATCGTCCCTTAATTGCGCGGCGAGTGACGTAAAAAACGTGTATGGATTAATACGTTCGCCACTGTCATACGCTTGCCATTCGTTGGCGTAATCCTGTTTTAACTGCTTAATTGTAGCCTTGAGCGACGTACCATCGGCTCGTGCAACCTGACCGCTCAGCGCGTTGTTTAACAACTTCAGTACCTCTGTGGCATCTCCTTTGATACTCACTTTGCTCGGATAGTTACGGTTGAATACTGACTCATCAATATCGATATGAATCAGGTTCTCAGGCACTTTCGCACTGAAACTGCCTGTTGGGATCTCGGCAAAGCGTGTACCAATCGCGATCATTAAGTCGCAGTCTTCGAAGCTTGCTTGCGCTGCGGGTACTGCCGAAGCTGAAAAACCAAAGCCTGCGTGCAACGGGTGGTCATGAGGAAAAGTCGACAAGCCCTGCAAAGTGGTCGCCACCGGTGCTTGCAAACGTTCAGCTAAATCAATCAACTGCCGTTGCGCGTGACGCGCGCCCCAACCGACAAACAGTCCCGGTCTCTTACCCGCTGATATGAGCTCAACAGCCCGTTGAATGGCTTGCTCATCGATAGCCGGCTTAGTGGGTTGAGGTGGCTGTTGAGGTTGATCAACGGTCGCGTCAAATAGCTGCAAATTAACGGGGATTTCGACTAACACGGGACCGGGCTTTCCCTCGGTCGCCAGTTGGTAAGCCTGATACAACACATCGGTCACATCATTTTGATGATTAACACGAAACGCGCCTTTGGTAATTCCCTTTGCCAGTTCCAATTGGTCAACACCATGCAATACAAAATCAAACTCGGTATCCGTGCGCACCCCACCCGAAATCACAAGCATCGGAACACCATCAAGGTACGCTTCACCAATACCGCTCGCGGCGTGGGTAAAACCGGCTGCGGGCACAATGGCGAGCACACCAATGCCCTCAGTTATTTGCCGAACGCGACTCATGCCATCGGCCATAAACGCGGCACCGCCCTCATGGGTGACTAAGACAGGCGTAATCTGATCACTGGCGTTCAATGCATCATAAAACTCTGTATTATGAACACCGGGAATACCAAACGTGTGTGTCACACCCAGCTTTTCGAGCGCTGCTACGGCTAACTGTGCTGCATTTTTTCTCACACCCGCTCCTTATTATTGGTTTCTTATTAAGTGCGATTCATTCAGTTGATTAATGTCGCTACACCCCATCAACGCCAAGCTAACGGAGAGTGCTTTTTGCCACTGTTTCAGTAGTTGTGTCACGCCCAACTCGCCATAGCCAGCCAGTGCGTAAATCCATGCACGCCCTAAAAGCCCACCATCGGCGCCCAGTGCCAGTGTAATTAACAAATCCTGTGGGTTACGCAGCCCGCCATCGAGCCAAAGTTCAATGCGATCACGACACCCCTGATTAACTAGGTGTTGATGAACCTCAGGTAATATATCAATCGGACACGGCGCACCATCGAGTTGACGCCCTCCATGATTAGAAATGATCAAACCGTCGGCACCGACTTTTACAGCCTGCAGTGCATCATCAGAATGCAAGATACCTTTGATTACTAACTTGCCGGGCCAACGGGAGCGAATCCACGCAATATCATCCCACGTGACACGAGGATCAAACTGTGCGTCGACCCAGCTTTTGAAGTCTGTCAACTGTCGTGCATTGGGCACCGCGTCGGTGAGATTACCAAAAACGTGGGGGCCGCCTTTTATACCCACATCCCATAACCATTGGGGATGTGATACAAAGTCATAGAATCGCTTTATTTTAGCTAGCCCCGTGCTTGATTCAAAGCCATTCCTGACATCACGGTAGCGCACACCCAACACCACCAAATCAACCGTCACAACGAGCACTTCAACACCTTGTGCTTGCACGCGATCAAGTAGCTGTGCAACAAATTCGCGATCGCGCATCATGTATAATTGAAACCATGCCGGTTGAGTGTCACGATGCTGATGAATTTCATTAATACCGCACAGTGACACGGTGGATGCGCAGAAAGGAATGTGTTCGTGTTGAGCAGCTCGGTATGCCTGTGTTTCGCCACGACGCGCCATCATGCCTGCTAAGCCCACAGGTCCTAGCGCAAGCGGCGCTGCATAAGGCTGGCCCAGTCGATTAACCGCAAGGTTTATATGTTCAACATCACGCAGCACACGTTGTTGTAAGCGCCAGCGAGAAAACGAATGGACATTAGCGTGTGCGGTTTGTTCAGCAAATGCACCACCCTCAATATAATCAAATAGTGCACGTGGCAAACGCCGCTTAGCAGCTTGCCTAAAATCCTCACTGCCCGCTGGGGTAATCGGGTATCTCATAATGGTTCAAACGTTGTTTTAATGAACGCCAATTCGGCAGAAATGAGTCCATTAACGCATAAAAACGCCTGTTATGGTAGCGCTCAAATAAGTGCGTAAGCTCATGAACAACAACGTACTCAAGCAGCTCTAACGGAAAGTGAACTAACTGAAAGCTTAGCCAAATCTTCTCGGTTCTTGTGTTACAAGTGCCCCATCGTGTATGCATTTTGCGGATGCCGAAACAACCTGCTTTGACACCCATTATGGGTTCCCAATAAGCAAGGAGCACCGTGATCCGCTCACTTAAGTAACGGCGCAATTGTCGTTCGACGTGTTGTTCAGTCAGCCGCTTATCGCCCCGTACAGTCACGTTGAACAGTGCCGAATCAGCCTCAGGGCCAGCCTCTTTAGCGCGTCGGCAAGGCTGGCACACATACCAGTGGCCCGCGAGCAAAACGCGCTCCGTACTGAGTAAAGGCACGCTGGGCGAGCGCGCCGTATCACGCAACTGTTCTCGACGTTGTGTAATCCAGTCATGCCGCTCTGCAATGAGTTCATCAATAAACTTTTGAGGACAGCGTTTAGGAGCGCTCACCTCTAGCTCATCAGCCGAGCGTAAGCGCAAATAAATATGCTTTATCGGCTTACGCAGAATGTTAACTTTAAGAGGCGTCGTTACTTGTTCCATGCCCACCTTGTTTGACGATAAGCTGCTTTAACTCGGTGATCTCTGACCGTAAACCAGCGATTTGCTCGTTTAACTGCTGCTCGCGACTTTGTTCAAGCTCTTGCTCACACGCTTGCAGTTCAAGTCGGCTTTCTTTGTCCATTACATTGACAACAATACCGATCACCATGTTCAGAAAAGCAAAAGCGGTCAAGAAAATGAACGTCATATAGAACAACCAACTCCATGGGTAGACTTCCATCGTCTCATATTGGATATCCGTCCAGTCTTCGAACGTCATCACACGGAACAGAGTGAGCATCGAACGTGCGATGTTTTCCCATAGGAACGGATTAATATCTTTGAATAGATAGCTCCCCAGCGCAGCGTAGATGTAGAAGATAATGAACATCAACAACACGACGTAACCCATCTGCGGCAGTGCTTTTAGCAAGGATGTGATGAGCGTTCGTAATTCGGGAATGATCGATATCATTCGGAGCACTCGGAATACACGCACAAGGCGAGCCAACAAGGCAAGTTCAGAGTCATTCACTGGAATGAGACTGACCACGACTACCAGCGTATCGAACACATTCCAGCCATTTTTAAAGAAGTGCTTTTTATCGCTATCGGCGATGAACCGTATGGCAATTTCAACCACGAAAAAAATAGTGATGAACCAGTCCAAGCCCACCAGCATCGTATTTACCAAGCTCGGGAGTTCGTATGTTTTCGCACCAATCTCCAGTGCTGAGATGATGATCACCGTAATCACCGCAAACTCGAATAAACGGTTGTTTTTTAGCGTGGCTAAGCGCCCTTTTAGTGCTTCATACATACGTTTGTTTTACCTTAAATAGCGAAACACACTTACAGATAGAAAACCCAAACTAAGTACCCGGCCAGCAAAAAACGATAAATAACATAAGGCCACATGCCGACTTGGTTTAACCATTTCAAAAATAAATGAATAGCGGTAATCGCAGTGATGAATGATGCTAATGTTCCGATAGCAAATGCTGTCCAGTCGATTAATACGTCCTCACTGACAACATCCAGTAACTTAAGCGTGGCAGCTGCTACGGTGATCGGGATGGCCATAAAAAATGAAAACTTTGATGCGGTCTCACGCGTCATACCAAGAAAGAGACCCGCCGTGATCGTTGAGCCCGAACGTGAAGTGCCTGGAATAAGTGCAATAGCTTGAAACAGGCCAACAACAAGCGCGTCTTTTAAGCCAATTTGCGCCAACGTGCGTTCGCCACGGCAGTACCTATCTGCCACAGCTAGTAAGATGGCAAACACAACCGTAGTGGTAATGATCACGGCAACAGCACGCAATACGGAGTCGACGTAATCAATAAGGAAGTAACCTGCCACGCACGCGGGTATCGTGGCTACTACAACCATCCAGGCAAGTTTGCTGTCACCGACATGTCGACCCTTAGGAATCGAACGTAAACCATCAAACAACAGCGTACTCACTTCCTTACGAAAATAGCCTACTACAGCGAGTAAAGTTCCAACATGAACAGCCAAGTCAAAAGCAACCCCCTGGTCTTGCCAACCGGTCAGTACCGGTAGCAATATGAGGTGAGCTGAACTAGAGATGGGTAGAAACTCTGTGATTCCCTGTAAAATACCCAACCAAATAGCGTGTAAAAAATCCATGTAAATGCCCGCGTCTCGTCGTTATTGTAATTGCGCAGGCATTATACCCATAACCCTGGTTATTTTAATCAGCCAAAGCTGAATTTTTCTAAGCTTTATCGCTTTATCCGTTCATGTAACCGATTAACCACCGAATCGGTATCGGATGACGGAATTAAAAAGCACAGGTTATAAGCACTTGCACCTTGGCATATCATACGCACCGGTGTAGGTGATACAGCGTCAAAAACCCACTGGCTGAGCTGGGACTGTCGTCCAATTTGGTTACCGATGAGTGCCACTAACGATAAATCCTGTTCTAGCTCGACCCGAGCGAAGGCTTCAATCTCGTCAATCGCAGCCGAGGGTAAAGTGACTTGGTTATTGGCTTGACTGCCGCCTTCATCCAAGGTCAGGGCGATACTCACCTCCGATGTGGTAATCAAATCAACACTGATGTCGTATTTAGCGAAAATGCCAAAAAGCTTCGCCAAAAAACCCGATGCATGGAACATATCAATACTATGCACCGTCATCAGCGTTTGCTTTTTACGCACAGCAATCGCACGTACGTCAGGGCGAAAAACGGTATTTTTCACCAGTCGAGTGCCGCCACGCTCTGGAAACTGGCTATGACCCACAAAAACCGGAATATTGTGCTCGATTGCGGGAATCAAGCTTGCTGGGTGTAGCACTTTTGCGCCAAAAGTTGCCATCTCTGCCGCTTCGTCAAAGCTCATTTCTGGAATAGGGAACGCTTCCTTACACAGGCGAGGATCGGTGGAATAGACGCCCGCGACATCGGTCCAAATTTGCACTTCACTGGCCCCTGTCGCCACTGCAAGCAGCGCTGCGCTGTAGTCACTCCCCCCTCTTCCTAACGTCGTTGTCAAGCCCGCTTCGGTGGCGCCAATAAACCCTTGCGTGACATACTGAATGTCCGAGTTTAAGGTAAGCAATTGTTGAGCTGTTTTGGTGCGGGTTGCGTCCATATTCGGACGCGCATGGCCAAAGCGTTCATCAGTAACCAACCACGTTTCAGCGGTCATCACCTCAGCCATCGTTTGAGTTTGTTCTTCCCACACAGCACAAAATAACAAACTTGAGCAGCGCTCCCCAAAACTCAACAATCGATCACGCCATTGGGAAAAGCGCGTCGACGTTTCACCCGGTCTCTCCTCTAAATGCTGACGCAAATCAGCATGAATACACTCAAGCGCAGTCTGCCAATAGAGTAAACGGGGTTGTCTCAACCGAGAGACTTGAGAAAGAATCGTCTGATGACGCTGCTCTATCTGTGCCAAACTATCCGCACTATTGCTCGCCATATGTGCGATTTTAACCAGCGCGTCGGTCACGCCACCACAGGCACTGACCACTACGATTAAACGTTGAGTTTGTTGCTGTACATTGGCTACAGCTGCGGAAATAGCGTCATAAGTTGCAACGCTGGTGCCGCCGAATTTGGCGATACTGAGATTATTCTGAAGTTGATTCATTTGATCCTCTGAACAAATTACAACAATGTTCAGAGAGCTTGGTCCACGCTGAGATGACTCAAAAATGCAGCCAGAAGCTCTCCACCCGATAGGTGACAACTGCAGGTTTTCAAACCCAACAGTCGGTAACACATTGTCCAACCAATGAACTACCTCGGCGGTTAACTCCCTCACATTACTTGCGTGTTGGAACTCAGTCAGTAATGTTACCTAGCAACCGCACCTCTTCCTAAGCCGTATTATTGACTTTTCGATGTTCAGATTCAACCGCCGAAACAAAACTTCGGACTTGATTCCGCCCATTCGATTTCGCTTGATACAGGGCTCTATCAGCTTGTGATATCAATTCTTCAGGGCTCTTAACTCTATCAGTGCTAGATACACCTATACTGACACTGGTCGTCACCGACTCATTAACCTGCATGTTAAGTTGTCTGCGAATACGCTCAGCCAAACCCAGTGCATCAAGCTGGGATGTGTTAGGCGCGATGATTAAAAACTCTTCTCCACCCCAGCGACCCACCACATCGTAATCTCTTACAGATTCGGCCAAGCGCTTAGACAGCTTTATCAGTACTTCGTCACCGAATAAGTGACCGTATTCATCATTAATTGCCTTGAATAAGTCAACGTCAAGTAACAGCACTGAAATCGGTAGTGACCGACGTTTCTTGTACAAACTAAATAACGTCGAATCGAGGTACTGCCGATTAAATAACTGTGTCAACTTATCGGTTTTTGCCATTTTCTCCAATCGTACACTCTGTTCATGTAATAATTGATTGGCTTCAGTCCGTGTCTTTTCGTAAAAGCGATACAAAAGAAGGCTTATAACAAACACCTCAAGCGTGTTTAAAAAGGCTCCTAAAGATAAATGAGGGGCTTTATTAATAAATATTGTCGTGTACAGCTGAAACATAAATACAGAAAAAAACAATACAGTAACCCAAAGACCTTTATTTTTCCCTAGAAGAAAAAAAGCAAAAGGAGGGAATAAAGCAGTCCAGAGATAACCGTTATTATTGCCTGCAGCTAACAACAAGAATGTTGAAATTAACAAGCCTATCATTACCACAAACAACCAACTGACGAGCTCTATCAAATAGCGCTTTTTGAGCAAGTAAAGTAAGCCGCCGGCAATACCGGCACCTATGGCGTCCATGAGCGCAAGGTCCAGATCATTAAACAAAAAAGCGTTTAATGCCGCCAATGACAACAATGCAATAACCCCAATAACCAGACACACTTCCAACAACTGGTTGCGACGGAAGTTCGGGTCAAGCTTACCGGTAATATAGGTAGGACGAAGTAACTGTTTCACGGGGATTGATTAACCGTCCAAATAAAAAAAGATTGACGGAAAAATCAATGTCCGTCAATCTTTTTGATTGAAGATTAGTTAAATCAAGCAGATTGCTTCAAAGTATCCATATCAATTACAAATCGATACTTAACATCGCCCTTCTTCATTCGCTCAAAGGCCTCATTGATATTTTTAATATCAAGCATTTCCACATCACAGTGGATACCATGCTCACCACAGAAATCGAGCATTTCCTGCGTTTCAGGCATTCCACCAATCAAAGAACCCGCTAATACGCGACGCTTCATTACCAGTTGTCCTGCCTGTAATGCGGGGTCTACTGGTTCAAGCAAACCGACCAAAATATGCGTTCCATCAAATTTCAGGCAGTTCAAATAAGGGTTCAAATCATGCTGAACGGGCACGGTGTCGAGCATGAAATCAAATGTTTCGGCAACGGCTTCCATCTGTTCGGGATCGGTAGAAATTACGACATGATCTGCCCCTTGCTTTTTCGCTTCCTTTACTTTGCTCTCTGAGCGAGTGAACAATGTCACTTCAGCCCCCATCGCTTTAGCAAATTTGACGCCCATGTGACCCAGGCCACCCATACCAATGACGCCAACCTTATCGCCTTTTTTAACACCGTAATGGCGTAACGGCGAATAGGTGGTTATCCCTGCGCATAACAAAGGAGCACTCTTGGCAGGATCGAGGCTATCGGGAACGCGCACAACGAAACGGTCACTGACAACCACATTTTCTGAGTAGCCGCCGTAGGTTATTGAGCCGTCAAGTTTGTCCTCACCGTTGTATGTCGGCACCATGCCATTTAAACAATATTGCTCAAGACCTTGGTCGCACGCTTCGCAGCTTCGGCAAGAGTCAACCATGCAACCCACGCCGACAATATCGCCCTCTTTATAGTCTTTCACATCAGCACCCACTCGCGTGACACGCCCAATAATCTCATGCCCCGGTACCACCGGATAAATCGTGCCACCCCAATCGTTTTGTACATAATGAATGTCGGTATGGCAGACACCGCAATACAAAATATCGATGGCTACATCGTCAGCACGAGGCTCACGGCGCTCAATAGTATGGGGAGCCATACCCGAGGTTTCAGATTGTGCCGCATAAGATTTAGTCATGCTTAATCTCCAAGGTTGATATATTTTCAGGTTCAGTTATTACGAATGTTGTAAGTATTGGTAATCAATTTACAATTCACGTACCATTTGAATGCAAGCAATCCTTTAAGTCGTGAATTAATGGTCAAACACGTGATACCCAACATGCTTAAACTGTTTTCATTCGTTATCGCTGTTTCGCTCTTCAGTATAGACAGCCACGCGCAAAGCGCACCTGCAGGCTCTGCCATCAATACTATCGACTTTGAGTTGCCCGTTGATCAATCGATACACTACATGACTCGCCAAAGTTGGACGACGCGCGACGGTCTGCCGCACAACTCAATTAATGCCATTGCCCAAGATAAACAAGGTTTTCTTTGGTTTGGTACATGGCAAGGTCCGGTGCGTTTTGATGGCAAAGACTTTGATATTTACGATGATATTCGTGTCACTGGATTACCCGATATTGGTATTTTCTCAATCGCACTCAACCCGTGTGACGATAGTATCTATGTTGCAGGCGCCCGGGGCGGTATAAGCCGCTTTCACGATAACCGATGGTTACCACTTGAGCCCGCCCCACCGTTCGTTAATGAGGTTGAAATCGATAGCAATTGCACGATTTGGGTATCGAGCAGTGAGCAAGGGCTGATTAACTACGAAAATAACGAGCGCGTGTCGCAGTTTACTACCGACAATGGCTTGCCCTCTAATAATGTGTATCAGGCGCGAGTCGATACGGAGGGCAATTTGTGGGCCGCAACTGCGGGCGGGCTGATGGTTAAAAAGTCAGGCGCAACGCAGTTTCAGCGAGTGGAGGGGTTACCGGATAATCGCATTCGCAAGTTGTTTCTCGATCACGATGGACGATTGCTTGTTGGTACAGGGAGTGGTCTGTTTCAACAACAAGGCGAAAGCTTCACGTTCAAAAAACTATTGCCGGATATTAACTATACTATTAGCGCAATTAACAGAACACAGGACGGTGCCCTGTGGCTAGGAACCTACCGCAACGGTATACTGCGTTTTTTTAAAGGTGAGTTACAACAGGTCACCACCGAAACCGGTCTTCCGAATAATCACGTGCTTGATATTTTAGAGGATCAAGAGGGCAGCGTATGGGTCTCGACCCATGGTGGCTTAATGCAATTTCGTCGCTCATTGTTTACCACCATGCAGTCTCATAACGGGCTAGCGGGAGACTTTGTTCGCACCGTTTATGAATTCAAAAATAAACTCTACGTCGGAACCAGTAGCGGTATCAGCCAACTGACCGAGTCTCGTTTAACTACTTTCGAGGCGCCCCACCCCTTAGCTAATCAATCGGTGTTGTCCTTTGAACAATACCAAGATCAACTGCTCATCGGTACCTACACGAACGGATTATTTATGTGGGATGGTGAGCGTGTCACGCAACACTTAACCGCGGACTCTGTGCTTCACTCTGAGGAAGTTCGTGCTCTAACAACATCCAATGAATATGGCATTTTTCTTGGCTCCCCGACAGGCGTAACGCACCTCATAAAAACCGATCAGGGATGGCAGACGCGCACAATTACGACACAAGATGGGATACAGAACAATTATATTACCGCGCTACGGGTTATTAATGACGAGTTGTGGATCGCTTCGGTCAGCGGTGTTTCAGTTGTTGATTTAACGACTTCAATGGATGGAAAGTGGACGGTAAAACAACTCGACTTCTCTGATTTACATAATGCGCAACTCACTTTCCAAATTACTCATAAAGGTCCTTATGTCTTTTTGGCTACCGATCGCGGGCTTATATATCACCACCAGAAAAATAACACCTGGCAAATTATTAACCGTGATCAAGGTTTACCGTTTGATAACTATCTTGCGATGTCGTTCGATGGAGACGCCAACATTTGGTTAGGTTCGAACCGTGGAGCGATTTTTATCGCCCACGACGTATTTGGAAAGTTTCTGGAAGGCACTATCAATAAACTCAGCTATCAACGCTTTACCGAGGTCGATGGCATGGGCAGCTCACAAGTCAATAGCGGCGGCCCCTCGATGATACGCAGTGATAGTGGTCGCGTTTGGATGAGCACCGCTCGGGGAGTATCTTCGGTTGCACCTTCTGATTTAAAAGCAATGGTGCAAATTGCCCCGCCAGCGGTTATTGCTTCAGTCACTGCTGATGGAAAACGAGTAAGTTATGGAAGTCGAATTCCTGCAGATACCCAACGCTTAGTGGTCAACTATGCTGGGTTGGGCTACTTGATGGCTGATCACATTGAGTATCAGGTACGTTTGGTGGGTTTTGATGACCAATGGCTACCTCGCGGGTCGATGACAACATCAGAATACACCTCGCTTCCTGCCAATGATTATGTGTTTCAGGTCCGAGCAGCTTATCCTGGCGGCGCTTGGAGCGAGCCCGTTAGCTTTGCTTTCACCCGTTCAGAGCACCCTTGGCAACAGTCGTGGTTTTGGCTCACCATTGCTTTAGCTGGCATTGCCATCACCACGATATTAGTCAGAGCGCGCATCCGTTTCTTAAGTAACCAGCGCACACAACTGGAGTTAATGGTGGCTGAAAAAACCAAGGAGCTGAAAGGTTTGGCACGGCAAGACTCATTGACGCAGTTGGGCAACCGACGCGCGTTCGATGAGCAACTGCAATATGAGGTTAAGCGTTGTGAACGCTCTGCCCAACCACTGTCTCTTGCGATTATCGATGTTGACCATTTTAAACTAATTAATGACCGTTACTTGCACGTCATCGGTGACCAAGTGCTTATCGAACTCTCAGCATTACTCAGTAATATGCTTAGAGATGTCGACTATATCGCCCGTTGGGGTGGTGAAGAGTTTGCCCTTCTAATGCCTGAAACTAATGCCAAAGAGGCACTCAAAGCGGCTGAGCGCATCCGACAAACAGTGGAAGACACATCGTTTAATCATCTTGCCAACGAGCTATCGGTCACGGTCAGTATTGGCGTTGCGTCGAGTGAACACTATCCAAATCACAGTGCATTGCTAGTGGCGGCCGATAAGGCACTTTATGAAGCTAAACAAAACGGTAGAAATAGAACGGAGTTAGCCTAGTTATGAAACATTCTTTAATTGTATTAGCGTTAGCAGGTGTATTGGCTGGTTGCGGTGACGCCCCCCAGCAAACGCAAAGTACAAAGGCATCTTCATCAATTAAAAGTGTCTCGGTATCACAGAAGCTTGATGAGCTCTACAGCAATTATTTTGACGAAAATTTGAGTTTAAACCCTTTGACAGCCACCTATATCGGACGCACGGGTTATAACGATAAACTGCCGAACTTTCTCTCACCAGCGCACCGACAACAGCAACTTGAATTAGAGCAAAAATATCTTGATAAGATTGACTCGATTGACATCGATTCACTGACAGAAAGGCAAAAAATCAGTTACCAAATATTCCGTCAAGACCGCATCGACGCCATTGAAGGTAGCAAGTTTCCTTCTCATCTAATACCGATTAATCAGTTTTATAATATTGCTAACCAGTACGCGATGTTGGGCTCGGGTACCTCAGCTCAGCCCTTTAATAATGCCGAAGATTACGCCAACTGGGCAGAGCGTATGCATCAAATCCCTGTCATTTTCGATCAAGCGATTGAAAATATGCAAAATGGTGTAGAAAAAGGTGTTGTACAACCTCACGTTCTTATCGAAAAGGCCATTGCGCAAATTAGAGCGCAACAAGTCAGTAATATCAAAGAAAGCATTTTTTGGCGCCCTGTTGATGAATTACCACAAACACTATCAGAGCAACAAAAACAAACTATAAGAGCACAATATAATCGGATTTTGAGTGACGAGGTGCTTCCTGCATACCAGCGTTTGGCTGACTACTTAGAAGAAGATTATCTTCCTCACGCGCGCACCAAAACTTTTGGTATTGGCCAACTCCCCAATGGGAAAGCTTGGTATCAACATCAAATCAAGGTCAATACCTCGATCGATATCAGCGCCGATAAAGTACACCAACTTGGCAAACAAGAGGTGTCTCGTATTCATGACGAGATGCGCAAAATAATGCGAGAAATCAACTTCGAGGGCGATTTAAAAGCGTTTTTCGATTTCATGACGAACGATGAACAGTTTATTTATCCGAGCCGTCAAGCTATGTTAGAGGACTATCGCTCACTGCGCGCTAAGGTCGACGAGCGCGTACCGCAACTGTTTAATATTTTTCCTAAAGCAGATTACGAAGTAAGACCGGTCGAACGTTTCCGCGAGCAATCAGCCAGTTCAGGCAGTTATCAGTCAGCCCCTCAAGATAATGCTCGCCCCGCTGTATTTTATTTGAACACTTACGATCTATCCTCGCGACCTACGTGGGCTAAGACTGCGCTATTTCTTCACGAGGCGGCTCCTGGTCACCACTTTCAAATCAGCATTCAGCAAGAACTCAAAGACTTACCGTTGTTTCGTAAGTACGGCCGCGAAACAGCTTACACTGAGGGTTGGGGATTATATGCCGAGTCATTAGGCGATGAGTTAGGATTATATGAAGACCCGTACCAACGCTTTGGTGCCTTGGCTGCTGAGCTGTGGCGATCTATTCGTCTAGTCACTGATACCGGTATTCATGATAAAGGCTGGACACGTCAACAAGTGCTCGATTACATGTATGACAACGCGCCGGTCGCAGAAGCGCGAGCAGTATCCGAGGCTGAGCGTTTCATGGCGCTCCCAGGTCAAGCACTGGCCTATAAGATAGGTCAGTTGAAGATTGCCGAGCTGCGTCGTATGGCTGAGCAAAAACTTGGCGCTAAATTCGATATTAAGCGGTTTCATCGCGTGGTACTCGAGGACGGAGCCTTACCCTTGTTTTTACTAGAAAAAAAGGTTCGGCTCTGGATAGCTCAACAACTTTAATTGCCATCAGGCTGCTGGCGCGCCGCTTGGCGTGCCAGCCCAGCGCAACGTTTGGAGCAGTATTTAACATGCTCCCAGTCACGCGCCCACTTTTTACGCCAAGTAAAGGGACGCTGACAATGAGCACAGCACTTTGTTGGTAAGTGGGGTTTCTTATGCGTCATATTAAAGTAAATGGTCAACCGGTAAGCGAGCTGTTAGCCAGACTACAAAACGTCGTCTGAGCCCAGCATCAGGCTCGCGATATATACGT
This sequence comes from Idiomarina sp. UBA3162, assembly GCF_002364475.1. Lineage (NCBI taxonomy): Bacteria > Pseudomonadati > Pseudomonadota > Gammaproteobacteria > Alteromonadales > Idiomarinaceae > Idiomarina > Idiomarina sp. UBA3162. The sequence continues at coordinate 30,418 of NZ_DEYI01000054.1, read as the reverse complement.
TTAACAGGTACATGGCTTCGATCCACCCAATAGAGCTTATAAAAACGATTCAACCTTACCTGATACGCGCGTAGTGGTAGTTCATGATCAAATATTTCAATAATACGTTGAGCCAAGTTAGGTGATTCAATGATGAGTCCAGCCTCGGTGTTTATTTGTGCTGAACGAGGATCAAAATTAAATGAGCCGACGAAGACTGAACGCTCATCAACCGTTACCGTCTTGGCATGCAAGCTTGTTGCTGACCTGCGAAAGTATGGTAGCACGCGATTTTGTGGTGACTCTTGCGTACGCCGTAACTCATAAAGCTTGGCACCGGCCGTTAGTAAACGTCGACGCCGACGTTGATAACCGGCATGTACAGCCGGTACATCCGTAGCGGCTAATGAGTTGGTCAACACTTGAAACTGAATGCCGCGTTCCAGCATCGACTCAATCTGCTGCACACCATTCTGCGTCGGCACAAAATAAGGTGAGACCATGCGGACTTGTTGGGTTGCCTTGCTTAACACCTTGACCATTTGTTGAACGACCAAGCGCGATGGCTTATGCGACAACGATGCTTTATAGGGGTCATCACTTATCCACTGAGCTTCTGCCTCATGCCAATTTACTCGGCTCAAATCAAGGGTCTCTTCTGACAGACCGCCAAATACGTATTCATTCAACTGTTCCGCATGCGCTTGTTTGCTGAACTGCTGCCAGCGCTCAATGAATGCCTCAGTAAGACTACGACCTGCAATATTTTCAATTGATACAGCCAGATCACACTGCCAGTAGCTCAACCAGTCATTGGCTATTTCATTGACTCCCTGGCCTTTCATGAGAACATCTAAATCGGAAAATAACTGTCCTGAATGGGTGCCAAAGTATTCATCACCGATGTTACGCCCACCAACAATGGCATACTGATCATCAACAATAAACGCCTTATTGTGCATGCGTCGATTCACTCGACGAAAATCAGTAAAGTAGTTTAACCAACGGAGTTTTCGATGAACCAACGGATTAAAGAATTTTACCTGAAAGTTTGGATGCTGACTCAAATCACGCAATAAGCGTTCAGTAGGCTTACTGGTAAAGTCGTCTAACAGCAAATAAACCTGGACGCCTCGTTCGATCGCTTGCTTGCACTCATTTAATAACGTTAAACCGCTGGCATCATCTCGCCACAGGTAGTACTGAAGTTTAATACTGTGTTGCGCCATACGAATAAGCGCAACACGCTGCAGCAAGCTTTCCCGTGCATCATCTAGCAAGGCAAACTGATTTTGATATTTCATCGGAGATGCTCAATCGCCTGTTGTATGCCAGCGAGAGTCAGCGTTTCCATACGATTCGACATGATCTCCTTAATCAAATGAATAGATGGATAGTACTTCCAGTGCTGTTGCGCTTGGGGGTTCAACCATACCGCGCGCTCAAACCGCGCTAGGAGACGCTCGAGCCATACCTTCCCGGGTTCTTCGTTCCAGTGCTCTACGCTACCTCCTGAGAACGCGATCTCATAAGGCCCCATGGTGGCATCACCCACGATAATTAAGCGGTAGTCTTCACCAAAACGTTTTATCAGCGACTCTGTACTTACAAAACTCGAACGTCGACGCGCATTATCATGCCAGACCCCTTCATAAACACAGTTATGAAAATAAAAACGTTCTAAGTTATGAAACTCGCCCTTAAGTGCGGTAAACAACTGTTCCACCTGATAGATGTGATCATCCATTGACCCACCAATATCAAGTAACAGCAATACGTTCACTGCATTGTGACGTTCAGCCTGCCACTGTAAATCGAGGAGCCCTCCCTTCTTACTCGTCGCGCGAATCGTTTCGTCGAGATCGAGTTCGGTCTGAGCCCCCGCCCGAGCAAACTGCCTCAACGAACGCAGTGCTAATTGATACGACCGCTGTTCAAGGGCCGCATCTTCATCCAAATCACGAAACTGGCGTTTGTCCCAGACCTTAGCCGCACTGCGATTACGGTTCCCATCCTGGCCAATACGGATACCGTTAGGATGATAGCCATAAGCGCCAAACGGCGATGTACCGCCTGTTCCAATCCATTTGTTGCCGCCTTGATGACGAGACTGTTGTTCTTTTAACCGTTCTTTGAACGCCTTCATCAACTCATCGAGACCACCCAACTGATTCAACTTCTGCTTGTCTTGCTCAGATAACTCCCGCATCAGCGGGTTATTGAGCCAGTCCTCTGGGATTTGTTCTGCGACATCAACCTCTGACACTTTATCGATATACTCGGCAAATGCACGATCGAAACGGTCAAAATAGCGCTCGTCTTTTACCAACATAACCCTAGATAATTGGTAAAAATCATCGATACTACCCCAAATAACACCGCGCTCTAGCGCTTCTAGCAGTGTTAAGTATTCTGTGATCGACGTCTTCAATCCATGTTTTCTAAGCGTGAAGTAAAACTCAGTAAGCACGTGATGCCCGCTCAATTAATTCAATATCTTGTTCGTGTTTTAACAACGCTCCAGCGAGCGGTAGCATGGACGGTCGCTCGCGATACTCAGCTAGTTGCTCTGGCGAAATATCTTCAGTTAGCAACAACCGAATCCAGTCCAGTAGTTCAGATGTCGATGGCTTTTTCTTGAGTCCTGAAATAGAGCGCACTCCGAAGAATACCGCTAAAGCCTCATCGAGCAAACGGGGCTGAAGGTTTGGGTAATGAACGTGCACGATTTCACTCAATGTCGTTTCGTCAGGGAACTGAATGTAATGGAAAAAACAACGACGCAAAAAGGCGTCAGGGAGTGTCTTCTCGTTATTCGAGGTAATAATGACAATGGGGCGTTGCTTTGCCTCAACTTGCTCGCCCGTCTCGTAGACGTGAAATGCCATTTGATCGAGTTCTTGCAGCAAGTCATTAGGAAACTCAATATCGGCTTTATCTATTTCATCAATGAGTAATACAGGTCGCTTATCCGCGGTAAATGCCTGCCAAAGCTTTCCTGGCTTAATATAGTTTGAAATATCATGGACTTTCTCACTACCGAGTTGGCTGTCACGTAAGCGCGAAACCGCATCATATTCATAAAGCCCCTGCTGTGCTTTGGTCGTCGACTTGATATTCCACTGTAAAAAAGGCGCCTCCAGTGTTTCAGCAAGTTCCATCGCCAGTCGTGTTTTACCGGTGCCGGGTTCGCCTTTCAATAGTAGCGGCTTTTCTAATGTTACCGCAGCGTTAACCGCCTGCGACAAACCATCAGATACAATATAACGCTCTGTGCTTTTAAAACTCATTAACTTTTTACCTTATCCAGTCGGTTTAAAATTCGGGCTAAGTCCGCTTTGACGAAAGGTTTCGTCAGGTAGTCATCCATTCCTGACCTCAATGCCTGTGTACGAGTTTCAGGATACGCATTCGCAGTCAAAGCCACAATATGAGGTTGGTTAACAGGTAGGTCGCGGATACGCTGCGTTGTCTCCATACCATCCATTGTCGGCATATGGAGATCCATAAAAACCACTTCGACGGCATTGCGTTTCAAAACTTCAACCGCCTCTTGCCCGCTCGACACCTTTATCACCTGCTGATCGAGTGAAGTGAGCATTTCACTGACAATCAATTGGTTAATCGGATTGTCATCCACGACTAATATTCGCCGTGGCGCTAACTCGGGTAGTTTCGGCTTATCGAGCGCTTCCGGATTAACTTGGTCAGTATACACCGCGTACATAGGCAGTCTTAAACTAAAGCATGCGCCCTGTTCGGGTTCACTCTCAACGTAAATTGAACCATTCAATAATTGCACGAGGTTTCGCACTATCGCTAAGCCGAGCCCGCTACCACTCTGCTTTTTACTTAAGCCTTGCTGCTCCTGCTCAAACAGTTGCCAAATACGCTGTGTGTCTCGAATACCTGAGCCTGTATCACGGACTTCAATGAGCAAATTACCCTGTTCTCTGGCGGGTTGTTCACCCTGTTCCACAGCTTGCCAATCGACTTTTAGCGTGATGGTTCCCGTATCAGTGAATTTGACCGCGTTGTTAAGTAAATTAGTCAGTATCTGGACAATGCGCGCGCGATCACTGAATATGCGCTCCGGCAATTGCTTGCTTTGTCTAATAACGAAGTTAACACCTTTATCTTCGATAGCAGGTCGATACATTGCCTCAATATGTTGCATTATCCGCGGCAACAACAAGACATCTTTATTGAGCTTAAGTTGTCCCTCTTCAGCCCGCGTAAGATCCAATAAGTCATTCAACATTTGTAATAAGTGGTCACCGCTCTCTTTTACCGTGAGCAACAATTGTCGCTGATGTTCATTGAGTTCGGTTCCTTCTAATACACCAACCAGCCCAAGTATCCCGTGCAGTGGCGTTCTCACCTCATGCGACATATTAGCCAGAAAAACGTTCTTAGCGCTGGCCGCCCGCCTAGCATTGATTTCCGCTTGTTTTTGTTCGGTTACGTCAGTCACCGTGCCAGCATAGCGCGTCGCATTGCCATGCTCATCACGTTCGATAACGCGACCGCGATCAAGCACATAAACATAATGTCCGTCACGATGACGGATACGGTGCTGGCTCTCATAAAAGGGAGTGATGCCATCAAGATGATCCTTTACCGCACGCCAGACGCGATCGTAGTCGTCTGGGTGAAGTCGGCTCGACCAACTGTAAGGACTCTGCTCCAGCTCCTCCCTTGACCAACCAAAAATTTGCGCCCAGCGGTCATTAAACACCGTTAAGTTTGACTGAGGGTTCCATTCCCATGTACCCAAGCGCGTTGCATCCAGCAGTAGTTGTAGGCGATTACGTTCCGTCTCTAACTTTATCTCAAGCTCTTTCCGCTCGGTAATGTCAATCAAATAGCCAAACAGCAACGGCACGCCATCTTCGGTATCCATTTTGATAATTGACGTATCCGAAACCCATACATGGCGACCATTTTTGTGTCGGATACGATAGTCGTTGTGAGTTATGCGATAGCCAGTTTCGCCACTTTTTAACCGCTTAACCTCTTCATTAACACGCGGTAAATCATCCTCATGAACGAGGAATTTGAAATGAACGTCTCTATCGAGGAATTGCTGCTTTGTATAGCCAAAAATTGATTCGACGTTTTCAGAAACATAACGAACAGGCCAGAGGTCAGTGTCTTGCCAAACAAACAAGCACATACTATTACCCGCCGCGAGCAGTTCAGCAAAGTTTTGGTTGCCAATTTGTTTGGGGTTTGGAACACTTAATTGGTTTTTCATTGATTTACGCATAACATAGAAACATGCGTTTCATTCTAACCATAAAAAAGCGTGACTGACAGCCTATGAGCCGCAACGACATTAACCAATGGCAGACTGACTTGCTCGCTCGGGTCGACTCCCTAATAGCCACCTTACAGCAACAGCCTGCTCTGGCGGTTGAGTCTGTCGACGATACGCGTCCGGCTAAACGTCCGACGGTTGCTAAACGCGCTAAATATCACTACGTCAAAGCAGCGGGATGTTATCAGGATGCACCATTTAGAGCCGCCAAGCATTTTAGGCGCGCGGCGATGCTCGGTCACAGTAAATCCATGCGCTTCTTAGGTCAGATGTATCAGTCAGGAGAGCATTTGCCACAGAGTGATTTTCACGCATTCGCATGGATGCTGCTTGCCAGCAAAGCGGGCGATAGCCACGCAAGTGACATGCTCGATGCGCTTAAACAGCGTTTAACAACCGTGTTAATCATTGCAGCGGCGCGATTGGCCGCTGAGCGGTTTGAACAAATGTGTGATATCGATTAACTCAGTCCCACAACTGAGTACGTTCACCCAAACGTCCATTGGCTATCAATGTCTGCAATTCATCAGCCATCCAACGACCCGCATCGATTGCCTTCTGCCAATAATCAATACGCTGCGGCGCATCAAGCTGCGCGAAGTCTTTACGGTCTGGAATTTTCTGATACGGCAATTTCTGCAAAAATGCATCGGTCGGGCTAATAAATAACGTATTCGGCCAGTCACGCCCGGTACTGCGTCGCCACTTCAAACGCTTATCGAACCAACCTGGGATCGCTTGATGATGGAAGTGCGGATAGAGTGTCAGTCCGTTTACGCGCGATAAATCGATATCAAAATGATAATCAGTGATTCCACCATCTCGATAAACACCTTTAGGCGCGCCGGGAATGTCGCGCACACCTTCAAGCACCAGAGGAATGGAGCCCGTTGCTAACAGCGCGGGCTGAAAGTTTTGTTCGGTCAACGCCACATGGCGTGTCGGCAAGTCTGACCAATGCTTTGATATCTTCAAGTCGGATGCAGGATGGTGAAAAACCACACGCTCATAATAGCGCCCTAACCAGCGTCGATTGACACTATTAGCCAGCGCTGAAGACAGCAGACCTAACGCTTGTCGACGCCCTTCCGACGCCGTTGAGCGCAAACAACGTACGGCAATAAAATGATGATGTACTCGGGTTTGCGACAAAATGTCTGATACTGCAGACTCAGGTACATATTTGTGCAATAGCTTTTCTGCCTCCGACGTGATCTCGCGTTGGTCAGGCTTTGCACTGTACGTCTGATGGCTATAAAGTTGGGCGAACAGACGACTCGCAGCAACGGGATCGTTTTGCCCTAACGACGCGAACCGCCATGCGCCAGCAGAGGTCCCTAGAGTATTAAGGGGAGCCTTTTTATTGGCAAAAAACTCGCCGAATAGCCATTCATCGATACCTTGAAGTACAAACCATTTAGGTCCTCCCGAAGCGCCCATCAGTAAGCCTACGTCATCGGCTTTCAACCCGTTATTCTGAATATGCGACAACGCGGAATGACCGGCTCGGAGCGAGACAAAAGATTGTGTCATGGCACCCTATCCTTTTTCTTATAATTGTTTTTTTCGTTCTGCCAACACACCCAGTACTACTAGTGTAATAAGTACAGCCGGTCCAAGCAGGTGAAGCGGAATAAGATGAATCCAGCTTGCCAACAGTGGCGTGAAGCCAATCAACAGATAGCCATACCCAAATGCGCACAAAGCAACAAATACCAGTGCTCGAACGATAAACGGGTATTTTCCAACCATCTTTTTTACCAGTCGGTTTACTTCGTCACCATAAATAACAAGCAATGTTGCCATAATCATCATGGCAATTTCATAGGTATGTTGCCGAAGCATCATGCCTAGTTGATTCATCAATTGCAGCAATCGAATTCTCCTCAAGCTTTTCGTAACTCAAGAGTATACCGATTTTTACTTTCTCAAACATCCCCCGAAGCCCCTTTCCCTCTCGCAGCTCCGCGTCAACTTTGGTATCCTCAAACTATCATCAATCACAGTAAACTATGGTAATCCATGAAATTCATATCATTTAATATCAATGGAATCAGAGCACGTCTGCACCAGTTGCAGGCTATGATAGACAAACATCAGCCAGACGTGATCGGTTTACAAGAAACGAAGGTTCACGATGACCAATTTCCGCAGCAAGCGGTCGAAGACATGGGCTATCACGTAAACTTCTTTGGTCAGAAAGGCCATTATGGTGTCGCACTGCTGAGCAAAAAACCACTGGCGAATGTGCAGAAAGGTTTTCCAAACGAACCTGAAGATGCCCAGCGTCGCATGATCATGGGTGACTATCCATTATCGAATGGTTCGTCAGTGCGTGTCTTAAATGGGTATTTCCCACAAGGCGAGAGCCGTGACCACCCCACCAAATTCCCGATGAAAGAACAGTTTTATCGTGACTTGATCGATTATCTGAATAATGACTTATCCCCAGATCAACCTGTTATTGTCATGGGTGATATGAATATCTCACATCAAGATTGCGATATTGGCATCGGTGACGCAAATGCTAAACGCTGGCTGCGCACTGGCAAATGCAGCTTCTTACCCGAGGAGCGTGATTGGTTGAACGAAGTGTTAGACTGGGGACTGGTGGATACCTATCGCCAATTGAACCCAGAGCAGAACAATGAGTTCAGCTGGTTTGACTACCGTTCACGCGGGTTTGATGACAATCGAGGCCTTCGTATCGACCTTATTCTTGCGACTCAACAGTTGGCCGAGCAGTGCCAAGAAAGCGGTATCGACTACGCACTGCGCGGTATTGAGAAACCCTCTGATCACGCTCCGATCTGGAGTCGGTTTTCGGTTTAGTTAATTAATATAGAGGATCGCAATCATGGCGCTGCTTCTTAACATTGTCGCTCTATGTATACTCATCGCCACATGGATGAACGACAATTGGCGAATGTTGAGACGCAGCCGCCTTCTACAGCACCTGCTATTTGGCTCGGCGGCCATCATTTCGTTTATCTGGTTATTCTCAGCCAAGCTGGAACAAGGGTTAAGCATTCATTTTCTGCTAATCACCACCATCACACTGATGCTTGGCTTTCGCTACGCGCTGCTCGCAGGTGTCGCTATTGTCGCTGTTAATAGTTTGCACAGTAACTACCCTATCGCTAGCGTCGGTGCACTTTACCTGAGCCATATCGTGATACCCGCGGCAGTGACCTATGTCGCTTATGCGGTAATCTATCACCGGCTACCGAGACATCCATTCATCTACATTTTTTTAAATGCATTTATTGCCGCAGCGGTTGCTATTGCCGCCACTCATTTGGCTCATGCCGCGTGGGCACTCACCACAGCAATGTTAACCCCAAAGCAAGTATGGGAAAATTACTTAATGATAACGCCATTAGTGATGTTCCCAGAAGCGCTTCTCAACGGTATGGCCGTTACCTTAATGGTTGTCTACCGTCCTAATTGGTTAGTGACGTTTAATGACAAACAATATATTGACCCGAATTAATGCTGTTCAGGTGGGAGAACGGCGAGTGCTTTTTGGAGCACTGTGGCTAAATCCATATACGTGGGCCCGCCTGTCGAAGGCCGCTCTAACACAGCACGACTTTGTTTAAGTTTATCGCGTAGCTCCCAGTACCAGCTTCTCAACCGTATCGGCAACGGTTGATTGGCGCGCCAACCAAACCAAGCCATTAACTGCAGTGGCATACTGAGAATCACCAAAGAAGTCATCAATCCTTGTTGCCAGTAAGCATGTAAAAACTGCCAATGCAAAACGGCGTTGACTACTGCAATCGCGGGCACCCACTTTTCCATTAAGCGCAGTAAAGGCACCAAGCGTGTCTCACGGAATGCAGCAACAACTGCATGCCGAGGCCAACGTTTGGCATATTGATGTCCGTCTTTAAATAATCGGAATACACTGACTTTCACACTTTATTCCTTAGTTGCAACTGCGCTGCAGTTATTCAAGTTATCAACGTTTTCTGTGGATAACTTTGTTGATAGGGTGTACTCATTAACTCACACCGCCCTAGCTATATACGCTTTTGCTTACTGGACGTATTATAATCAACTTGAGGTTTGTTTTGCACCTGTCCGGCGAATTCAGATAAGCTACCAGATATCATAGTTCATTGGAGAGTTCATGCCCGCTTTCTCTTTACTTGCACCCTGCTCGGGTCGTGTAGTTGACTCAAGCCACCACCCAAGCCCACTTATTCGTTCGCATTGGCTAGGGCATACCACCTGTATCGATGTATCGAGCAATCAGTTGCTTGCTCCAACGGCTGCGAAAGTCGACTACGTTTCGCCGGCGGGAAACTTTATTCACCTTCTCAGTACTCAGCATGGACGGATCATGTTGTTCCTCGGCGCACATGAGCAGTCAACAAAAATACCCGCTATTCAGCGTCATATTAGTAGTGGCGATGAAGTTGAGCGTGGCGCACCACTCTTATCGCTTAATCAAACGTTACTAAGACAACAGGCAAACTTATACAATTTAATGGCCGTTATACTGCAGCCCAACATCGAATTCGATACACTTGCGTTACGTAATAGTGGTGCTGTCACCGCGTTAGAATCAGAGTTAGTTATTCAAAAGGACGTATCATGATCAAAGTGCATGGCATTAAAAACTGTGACACGGTAAAAAAAGCATTAAAGTGGCTTGAACAAAATCACATCGCATATCAGTTTCGTGATGTTCGTGAAACTCCCCTGAGCACCGAAGAGGTGGAAAGCTGGTTGGCAAAGATCCCCGCTGAGCAACTAGTTAATAAACGCAGTACAAGTTGGCGCCAACTCGATGAATCGCAACGCGACCTGAGTAACCACAATGCCGTCAGTCAACTTATCGTCGAGCAACCCACGCTATTTAAGCGCCCACTCGTTGAAGCAGACGACGAGATGCAAGTTGGATTTAATGCGCAACAGTGGGAGGCATGGTTAGCCTAATGTCTAGCAGCGAAACGTTACAACTGGCCAAATCGTTATTGGAGCGTCCATCGATTACGCCTGCCGATGAGGGCTGCCAAGTACTATTAGGTGATCGGCTAAAGGCACTCGGGTTCGAACTCGAAACGATGGTATTTGATGATACCACCAACTTATGGGCTCGATACGGTCAAGGCAAACCCGTGCTATGCTTCGCTGGCCATACTGACGTTGTGCCGCCGGGCGATCCTAATGATTGGTTGTTTCCACCATTCGAACCAACTGAACATCAGGGTTACCTATATGGTCGCGGCGCTGCGGATATGAAAGGCAGTCTGGCAGCAATGATTGTTGCTGTTGAACGTTATCTAAAAGCGGTTGATGAGCCGCCGTTTGATCTTGCATTTTTAATTACAAGTGATGAGGAAGGTCCATTTATTAATGGCACTAAACGTGTCATGGAAACGCTCGAGGCACGTAACGAAAAAATCACATGGTGTATCGTCGGCGAGCCCTCAAGCACTGAAAAACTGGGTGATGTCGTTAAAAATGGTCGCAGAGGGAGTCTGTCAGGCTCACTCAGCGTTATCGGTGTGCAAGGTCATGTGGCTTACCCACACCTCGCTGAAAACCCCGTTCACAAGGCTTCTAGTGCACTGGCAGAATTGGTGCAAACACACTGGGATGATGGCAACGACTATTTTCCCCCCACTACCTTTCAGGTTTCTAATATTAATGCGGGCACCGGCGCAGGCAATGTGATCCCCGATCGGTTAGATGTTGAGTTTAACTTTCGTTTTTCGACTGAGTCGACTGCTGAACAATTAAAGCAACGAGTGGAAGCGATACTCGAAGCGCACCACCTTAACTATCGACTCAACTGGAAACTGAACGGTCCCGCATTTTTAACCGAAAAAGGTTCATTAATTGATACCGTACAGTATGCAATCACGGAAATCTGCGGATATTCAACTCAGCTGTCGACAGCGGGAGGTACCTCCGATGGCCGCTTTATTGCTCCAACAGGTGCACAACTGGTTGAACTCGGTCCGGTTAATGCCACCATTCATAAGATCGATGAGTGCGTTAAGATCAGCGACTTGGAGAAATTAACTGATGTGTATCAAGCGATTTTAAAAAGAATGGGAAGCGCCTTATGATGACTGTGATGCAGCGTCTTGGTTTGATGGAAGACCATTTGCAGAGAATGCCCGAGGGTCATTTGCTACATCCATTAGCCGCACAGGCTTTTTTAAATATGCAGGCTGCTGCTAAGCACGACGGCATTAGCTTAGCGATTGCCTCGGCCTTCCGTAGCTTTGACCGTCAACGCATGATTTGGAACCGAAAATGGCGCGGTGAACGCGTCATCAACGATATCGACGGTCAGCCCTTAAAGACTGACAAACTGAATGACGAAGAAAAGCTCCATGCGATTTTGCATTGGTCCGCTTTACCAGGTGCAAGTCGACACCACTGGGGGACTGATATAGACATATGGGATCCATCGGGTTTTACAGAGGATAGTCCGTTGCAGTTAATTCCGGCAGAATACGAAGATATCAATGCGCCGTGTTATCAGCTCTGGAGTTGGTTGAAAGCACACGCCCATGACTATGGCTTTTTCTTCCCATACCGAGTATATCAAGGGGGCGTTGCACGCGAGCCGTGGCATCTTAGCTATCAACCACTGGCTCAACAATTACAGGACCTACTTACAGTAGGCGAGCTTGCGGAAGCCATAGAACGCGCTGATATTGAGGGAAAAACAATCATCCTTACGCACCTAGAAACCATTAAGCGGCGTTATTTTGATACCATCTGTGAGAGTAGTCAGGGAGGCTAATTATGCAAGACCATTGGGTGTGGTTAATTATCTTATTAGTTGTTGGCGTTGTACTGAGTAACCTCATGGTACTCAAGTACAGCAGTAAATTTAAGTGGCCGACCAAAAAAGAGTCGCCCAAAGAAGATTCTAAGGACGACTCATCTAAACAGTAAATTCGGGTCAGCGGTCTAACCTATGAGAACTGGACACCCAAACGCTGACCGACTTCTTTGTAGGCCTCAACGACACCGCCGAGCCCTTGACGGAAACGGTCTTTATCTAGTTTTTCTCGAGTTTCAGCGTCCCACAGTCGACACCCGTCTGGAGTAAACTCGTCACCTAACACCAGTTCACCATCGAATACGCCGAACTCAAGTTTGTAGTCAACTAACAAAAGACCAGCTTGCTCGAACAGTGACTTCAGTACCGAGTTGACCTTAAACGTCAGTGCTTTCATTTGCTCGATTTGTGCCTTGGTTGCCCAACCAAATGCTTCGATGTGGTATTCGTTGACCATCGGATCATGCAAAGCGTCGTTTTTCAAAAAGAACTCAAAAGTCGGCGGGTTTAAGATTTTGCCCTCTTCCACACCTAAGCGACGAACCAACGAGCCCGCGGCAACATTACGAACAACGCACTCGACCGGAATCATATCGAGTTTCTTGACCAGAGATTCCGTATCGCTTAGTAATTCATCCAGCTGTGTTGGAATGCCTGCGTTTTCCAATTGCGTCATGATGAAATGGTTGAAACGATTATTAACCATTCCTTTATCTTCAAGTTGTTCCACTTTTTCCCCATCAAATGCGGACGTGTCATTGCGGAACTCCAACACCAACCGTGATGGGTCGTCCGTTGTATAAACGGTTTTTGCCTTACCACGATACAGCTCGTTACGTTTTTCCATAGGTTGTGTCGCCTTTACTGTTGACTTGCTACTTTTAATGCTTTCTCAAAAGCTGGCTTGACCGACTCGAGCCACGCTTGATCGACTACTTCATCGTTTGACCAAACGGTGATTGCGGTATCGTCACCAAACTCGACTAATCGAACTTCATATTCACCCTCTGGGATATTCAGCGAATCATAATCATCGCCCCCGATGAATAGGAAGCCTGAATCAGGTTCTGAATATTCAACGAAATACGTACCCGCTTCACGGTTCAAGTCATCAATCGCTAAGCCAATTTGCTCCAACGCTTGACCTGTTAATACCCATGCATCGTCAAAGTCCAACTCAACAATATAAGCAGGCTGCTGTTTCGCATTGCTTCCTACCGAAATAGGCACACCCGCCTCTCGAATCTGCTGGATTGACTGTTGGTGCACACGGTTGACTTGAGATACAACCTTGTTCACTAAATCAACTGCTAAGTTATGTTGCGTCAGCTCTGACATATCGACGCTCTCGCCATTGACCGTTTGCGACACATCATCCAACGCCACTTCCAACGCAGTCGTTCTTCCGTGACTCTCAGGTGCTTGTGTCAGCACATAACGGAAACTTTGTTGTAACGATACTGTTGTTTCGTCATCACCAAAAAACCAAGAGCTATCCTCACCTTCAACTTCGTATTCATCTTGAATCGTGAGCGATTCTGTCGTCCATTGATTCTCGCCGGTTTGCGTATAGGTTAACCCTTTGCGCTGCAATACTTGGTCTGCCGCCTTCCACACTGTATTTGCGACGGTATCAGGCATGCCTTCAACGAGGTCGAAATAGACACGAGGCTCGTCTTCATTTTCTAAAACACGGCTACCTAAAGCCACTGGATGAACCTGTCGAGGCGATACCACACGAACATCCTCGCCTACTGGACCCGCAACGTCAGCAGGTGGAATGTTATACGTGTTGCTGTAATCTGGAGTCTCTAAGTTAGACGGCACCGTCAACTCTTGGCGTTGGTTAAGCTCTACGTATTCAAAGTCGCCATTCGGCTGCTCTTTTTCGATCGAGCTACACGATGCGAGGGTTATCGTCGCCAACGACGTCACGATGGCTGTACGGCGAAAATTCATTTCCACTCCTGCTACTTAAGTAGGTGTAATTGATTCAGTGAGCGTTCTATAACAAGCTGGCTATCTTCGCTTGGTGGGGTCAATGGCAAGCGGTAATTGGCGCTGCATTTTCCCATCAAAGCCAAAGCCCACTTTACTGGAATAGGGTTGGACTCAATAAACAACGCGTTATTTAGGTCACGCAGCTGGGCATCAATCTGCTCCGCTTTTTCGCGCTCACCGCGCGTTGCCGCATCAACTAAGGCTTTTATCTGTGAGGGAACGACGTTAGCCGTTACGCTAATAACACCATGGCCTCCGCGTAACATAAATTCACACGCAGTCGGATCATCCCCACTCAACAAGATAAACTGATTGCCACAACGGCGTTTCAATTCCTCAACGCGCGTTACATCGCCCGTTGCTTCTTTAATGCCAATGACATTATCAATCTCAGCTAATCTTTCAACCACTTCTGGGGGCATATCTAAAGCCGTTCGGCCTGGGACATTATATAAAATTTGTGGTTTATCGGATGCCTCAGCGCACGCTGTATAATGCGCAATAAGGCCTTCTACTGAGGGTTTGTTATAGTAAGGTGTAACGTTGAGAAACCCATCAACGCCAAAGTGAGTCATTTTTTCTGTGAGTTGAACGGCTTCCGAGGTTGAGTTCGAACCATTTCCACCAATCACTTTAATGCGGCCATCGGCAAGTTCAACCATCGCTGCAACCACATCAATATGTTCTTCATGGCTAAGTGTCGTTGACTCTCCTGTCGTCCCAACCGCCACGATCGCATCTGTACCAGACTCTACATGGAAATTGACGAGTTCTTCGAGTTCGTTATAGTCAATATTTCCATGCTTAGTTAGCGGCGTCACCAAGGCAACAATACTACCTGTTAACATATAGGCTCCAAATTCCTAATCATGGGGCCTAATGTTACTGGTAGCCCCAAATAAACACAAGACTAGGAACACATAGCAAGCAATTTGTTCCCTTCATTTTAATCCAAACTTAGCTTCGCTATCATATATACACTGGATATTCATTCGCAGGAGTCGAAAATGGAACGATTGCAAGCAGGTGACAAAGCACCTAACTTTGAACTTTTAGATAAAAATGAAGAAAAAGTATCTCTACACGACTTGCTGAAAGAGCATCGCGTGTTGGTGTATTTCTATCCCAAGGCAATGACACCGGGCTGCACTGTGCAAGCGCAAAATCTGCGCGATGAGAAAGAAAGTCTACTCAAGCACAATGTCGTATCAATCGGTATCAGTCCTGATGCACCGAAACGTTTGGCCAAGTTTACCGAGCGTGATGAACTTAACTTCACCTTACTCAGTGACGAGGATCACGCCGTTGCTGATCAGTTCGGCGTCTGGGGACCGAAAAAGTTTATGGGTAAAGAGTACGATGGCATCCACCGCATTAGCTTTTTAGTTGAGCAAGATGGTACCGTCAGCCACGTATTTGATAAATTCAAAACTAAAGAGCACCACCAAGTCGTACTTGACCATTTAGAGCAAAGCTAAATTCGGTGCAGGCAAGACGCAACCAGCGTTTTGCCTGCAATTCTACTGCACCTCATCGTGCTGAAATAACGCATCGCGACTCGACCACGCGGTAATCACAGCCTTCACCAAGCTGGCTAGCGGTATCGCAAAGAACACACCCCAAAATCCCCAAATACCGCCGAAAACCAGTACAGCTGCAATGATATACACCGGGTTTAGACTGACCGCTTCAGAGAACAACAATGGCACCAATACGTTTCCGTCGAGCGCTTGAATGATAAGATAACCTATCATCACATAGACGAATGGCCCCGTAGCACCAAACTGGAATAACGCGACTAAAGCGACTGGAATAGTCACCACAACAGCACCGATATAGGGAATCAGTACTGACAACCCAACCAGAATCGAGAGCAATGTGGTGTAACGTAAATCGAATGCGAAAAATACAGCAAAAGAAGTCACGGCGACCACGATCACTTCAATCGCCTTACCTCGAATGTAATTCATGATCTGCAAGTTCATCTCTTGACCGACCTGCGTGATTAGACGGCGGTTGGTCGGTAACACGCGGCTGACATGAGCTAACAGTACGTCTCTGTCTTTCAACATAAAGAACACCAGCAACGGTACAACGATTAAGTACACCAGCATCGCCATTACATTGACGAGTGAAGTCAATGAACTCGTTAATAGCTGCTCACCGAGCCCGACAACACGCCGTTTGACGGTTTGCATCAATTCAGTAATTTGCGCCTCATCGATGACTGAAGGGAACAGCTCTGGCAGCTTATGTAGCCAGACCTGCAGGTTGGCAAGCATATCTGGCATCTCGCGTAT
This sequence comes from Idiomarina sp. UBA3162, assembly GCF_002364475.1. Classification (NCBI taxonomy): domain Bacteria; kingdom Pseudomonadati; phylum Pseudomonadota; class Gammaproteobacteria; order Alteromonadales; family Idiomarinaceae; genus Idiomarina; species Idiomarina sp. UBA3162. The sequence goes on along the minus strand of NZ_DEYI01000054.1, from coordinate 14,004 downwards.
CAGTGTAGTACTTTGTTGCCATACCACGGGTACTAAGGTGAGTAGGCACAAGGTTGCTATACAGACGGTGAAGCTCATCACGATAATGGTCGCTGGTAATCGCCCAACGCCGGCATCGATTAAGCGATTAACGGGCCAATCGAGCAGATACGCCAGGGCAATCGCCGCTAATATGGGCGCTAAAATCCCACCGAAAAATACAATCAGTAAAACCGAAACGACCAGTAACAAAAATAATGTAACCGCATTCGGATCTGAAAACTTATTCCGATACCACTGCTGAATATATTGGAACATGCCGAGCTTCCTGTTCGGTGTGATTAATGACTCACGATGCTTGCAATCTTACGGTAACACCATAGAGTAGAAAAGGAACTTATTGTAAATTAATGACTCTACGTAGCATATTGCGTCATAACAGCGGTTAATGCGAATGTTGTACCTAAAAAAATTTCAGCGCTCAATGACAAGTGGTATTACCCTAGCGCTCATGATGGCGCTGCCAACCGCGTTCGAAGTACCTAAAGCATACGCTCAACAACGGAACCTACCAGAAATTGGTACCACGGGTGCTGGGTTTATGAGTATTGAGCGCGAAAAAGTGGTTGGCGATTATTACATGCGCCAGCTGCGCGCTTCTGCGCCTATCATTCAAGACCCGGTATTAAATAGTTACTTGAAGGATGTCGGGCAACGCCTTATCCGTAATGCCGATAACGTACGGTATCCGTTTTCTTTTTTTTGGCTCAACATCAACGAAATAAACGCCTTTGCTTTTATGGGGGGCTACGTCGGTGTGCACACCGGGCTGATTCAACAAGCTCGCAACGAGTCTGAGCTGGCTGCCGTGTTGGGACACGAAATTGCGCACGTTACACAGCGACACATTGTGCGAAGCATGGAAGAACAACAGCAGAATATGCCACTTACCATTGCCGGTGTTGTTGGTTCGATTTTGTTGGGGCTCGCCAACCCAGAAGCAGGAGCCGCAGGTCTTTACACGACGCTCGGCGCTACTGGCCAAGCACAAATAAACTACACCCGCTTGTTTGAACAAGAGGCCGATCGCATCGGCATCACAACGTTGGCTAATGCCGGCTTTGATCCCATGGGTGCGCCCAACTTTTTTGGTCGCCTAGCCGATCAGTATCGTTATGTATCTAAGCCCCCTGAAATGTTGTTGACGCACCCTGTCCCCGAGTCACGTATTGCGGATACACGTACCCGTGCCGAAGCCATGGGCCGTCGCGACGTACCACAAAGTTTAGATTTTGAACTGGCAAAGGCTCGTATTGACGCACGCTATACCCGCACAACGCCCAATAGTGAGTTTGTCAAAATGGCCCAGAGCGAGAACGTAATAAACCAGCAAGCAGGTGGCTATGCCTTGGCCATAAGAGCCCTTGACTCAAGTAATCCAGCAACGGCACAACAATGGCTGGCGCCTTTAATTGAACGCAACCCACGAAATCGTTTTTATATTGACGTACAAACCGACATCTACCTTGCACTGGATGAAAATGAAAAGGCACTGGACATGCTCAAACGTGAGTACACGCGGAGCCCTGATGACCCAGTCATCACTCTGAACTATGCCAACGCAGCTATCCGCTCGGGCGAAGCGGAACTCGGCGTGAAATTGCTCCGCAACTACCTGTTGACTGAACCTGATTCTGTAACTGCTATGGATCTTCTGACAGACGCCTATCAGCGAACAGCGGATCGCGCTGCCATGTACGAAACACGAGCTGAAGCACTGGCCTTGCGTGGCCGTTTTGATTTAGCAATCGATCAACTACAAACCGCGCAAAACCACACACAAAACAAGTTAACGGAAAAACGTCTTAACGCGCGTATTGATCAACTTAGGGCGGAGAAAGAGCGCTTAAAAAGGCTACTCTGAGCGCGCCTCTGCGACTGCTTTGTTAAGTGTCGCTTGAGTTTGCTCACCGAGCAATGGTCCTGTGACCTTGCCGTCCGGGCCAACAATGTAAGTTGCGGGTAACATTTTGGGCTTATCGAATGGCAACTGAGGTGCAGGTTGACTCAACGCCAGTGGAAAATCGATGCCATGCTTTTCTGCCAACGCGTTAATTTGTTGATTATTCATCGGGTCAAAGCTAATACCCACTAACGTCAGTTGACTGTCATTGCTCACAACGTCGTGGTGGAACTCATTGAGCTCCGGCAATTCACGTAAACACGGCGCGCACCACTCTGCAAAGTAGTTCACAACAACCGTATTGCCTTGGCTGCCTTGCCAATCGATCTCACTTCCATCATTCAGTTGAATATCGGGTGCCTTGGAACAGGCAACTAAACTCAACGTTAAAACACTTGCAATTAGCAATGACAATTTCATATTTGCCCCGTATTCGTTATTATAAGTTTCATCGTTTGACTAATAGAGTGAACTGAGATGACTGCAGTTACCATATACCATAATCCTCGTTGTTCAAAGTCGCGCCAAACCCTAGAGCTACTGCAAAACGAAGGTATTGAACCGACCATCATTAAATATTTAGATACACCGCCAAGCCAAGCTGAACTCAGCAACTTACTTCAAAAGCTTGACCTTAGCCCCCGTCAACTGATGCGCACTAAAGAAGCGGTCTATAAAGAACTGAATTTGGCAGATGAATCAGATCATGACGTTTTGCTGACAGCCATGGTTAACAACCCAAAGCTGATTGAGCGCCCGATTGTGGTTAAAGGCGATAAAGCCGTGTTAGGCCGTCCGCCAGAAAATGTATTGGAGCTCATCAAGTGAGCGCCTGTACTCTGATTATTTTCTACTTTAGTCGGGGCGGTCATACACGAGCGCTCGCCGATGCTATCGCCGAGGGCGTGCAAGCGACTGGAGCTGAAGTACTCATGCGTACAGTCGAGACCGATAACGACGCCGCGAGTATGCGAGACTTACCGCTAAGCAAAGAGGAATTGATCGACTGCGATGGGCTCATTATGGGTAGCCCTACGCGGTTTGGTCATATGAGCGCTACACTACAGAAGTTCTGGGAATCAACGAGTCGCGAATGGCTCAATGGCCAACTCATCGACAAACCTGCCGCAGTGTTTACTACCTCAAGCTCGCTGCACGGAGGACAGGAAAGTACCCTGCTCAATATGGCGTTGCCGCTACTTCATCACGGGATGTTGCTGACGGGTATTCCATATGACCAGCCCAGTCTCCACCATGCAGACGCGGGCGGGTCCCCCTATGGCGCAGGTGCGCTAAATGAAACGCCGAATGGCAAGCTCACAGCTAACGAACGCGCCAGCGCAGTAGCGTTAGGCCAGCGTGTGGCGAAAGTTGCGCAACAGTTGAAATCAACCAAGGATGCATAATATGGCAGCCGACATGGCACCTAAAACACGTTTTTTCCGGATCGCGACTCAACTGGGCTACTGGTTATTGTTGGCGCTATTGGTTATTTGGCATGGCGTCATGCCAGAAACTGACGAGGCGGCTCTACCGACCTATTTATCATTAATTTTCTGGGTACTTCCGATGCTTTTCCCACTATTCGGGCTTGTTAAGGGAAAGCCATACACCCACGCTTGGTTTAACTTTATTCTGATGTTCTATTTCTTGCATGGTCTGACAACAGTGTATACGCACCCAGATGAGCGTCTGTGGTCGGTGTTAGAGATTATCTTTACGACTATTGCCTTTATTGGTGCAACGGGGTTTGCACGTCATAGAGGACGTGAGTTGGGATTGGGTCTTAAAAAGCAAAAGAACGCTAAATAGCTAAGACTTGCTTAATAAAAGGGATAGTCAGTTTACGTTGGTGTGCGATAGATGCCTTATCAAGCTGATCGAGGTGCGCCAACAGATTTCCCGTATCTCGCCCTAGTCGGTGTAACATAAACATTGCGACGTCATGTGGTAACTGTAACCCTCGCCATTGGGCTCTTAACGTTAACGCTTTTGCCTTTCCATCGTCGTCCAATGGACTTAACTGAAATGCGGTTGCCCATTGCAAACGAGATCGCAGATCCGGCAGGTCGATATCCAGTTGACTGGCACTTGCTGACGCCGTCATCACCAGACGACAGCGTCCCTCGTCAGTAACTCGGTTGATCAATTTAAACAGTTCATAACACCAGTCGGGACTGGTCAGCACAGCGTCAATGTCGTCCAAACAAATAATATCAAACGCATCTAACCCGGCGAGCACCTGTTCTGCATCACTTTGTTTTAACTCAGCCAACGGCAGGTACATAACATGCGTATTTTCACTACCTTGCGATACCACTGCGTGTAACAAATGGCTTTTACCTGCACCTGAGGGGCCCGACAATAAGGTCAGTCGCACACCTTGAGTTTCATCAACGTCTTTATCCGCAATACGTTTCAACCAACGCACCACACTATCGTTCTGCTGTTCAAGATACGTTGTAAAGTTCTCGTCATCGGGCAACTGGACGGCGAGCGTTAGTTGCTGTGGTTGCTGCTTTCCCAGTGTCATTATTGATTTGCCACCCACCGATAAATCGTTTCATCATCGGTATCTTGTTTAACAGCTGCGAAAGGGTCTCGGTGTTTTTGCTGTAAGCGACCATCAAGCTCAATAGCTTGTAATAGATGATCCGGCGTATCGGTAAGCGTCACTTCAAAACGACTGAACGTCGGACTGTAGTCGGTCAGCTTGACGTGTTGCACCGAAGTCACACTGCCGAAAAAACGTTGCACATCCAAAATACTTTGCCAACCCTCGATACCCTCGATGCGAATCGGAAATTGAATGGCTTTACTTTCGCCCGAGGCCACGAGTGCGAACTCACTGGCGAGTGTTTCGTGGAGTTGCTCTATGAACGGGGTTGCTAAAAAATCTTTTGAGTTAGCATACACCTCACCCGATTTACGCATATCACCGACACGTGCCACCCAATCAAGGCGCCAGCGACCTTCTTGTTGCTGTGTTTCGTCGTCTGGGACGCCAAGATCGACGACCTTGGCTACAAGATAACCATCCGCGCGATAGCGTTGCGAAGCATTAGCAATCGGCGTAAGAAATCGACCCCAAATATCAGAAACAGAAACTGAGGTTGCGTCGGTTAAGTCCATTAGAGGAAATTGTAAAGGCAACCCACGTTGACGCGCTAGATGGCGAACTTGCTGAATGAAAATGGATTCGTCGTTAGCCGCCAAAATGTTTCGCCTGCCCCGTTCGTCGCTATTCGCGATCCACATCAGTAGTTCAGGTCTGCGACTGCCCCAGTAGGGCAATTGATTAACTTTAAATAATTCAGCAAGTTTACGACCATCAAAATTGGCAGTGAGATACAACGTCCCGCCATCGCGACGGTAGCCGTACTGCAACAGATAGTCCTGTAGTTGTCTCATGGCATTACGGACAGCACTATTGTTTAAGGTCTCTGCGGTGCCCGATATTTTCATCACTACTTGTTCAAAGGCCGCGCGCAAGGCATCATCACGCTGACTTGAAGTCTGTGATGCCACCTCTATTTCTGCCGAAAACAGGTCATCGATAAGTCGACCTTGAGCTGAGAAACAAAGTAATAAGCTGACTACACAGATCATCTGTCGAACTATTGCGCGCGTCATAAGTTAGCCTTAAAAAAATCGGTCATAAAATGCATGTTAAACACCCAAGCGCAACACGGCAAGTGACAACTTGTGGATAACCTTGTGGGAATGCATTCAACAACACAAATTGAAGTAATTCGCCGATAACCTAGTCAAAATCGGGTCATATCGCTAGAATAAAGCAAACTTCGTGATCAGGAACATTATGCTTAAAAAACAATTACGTGGCATTAGCTCGTTATTATCGAGTATCAGTTTGATTGGCGTCTGTGTCGGTATGACCAGTACGTTACTCAGTTTACGCGCCACGATTGAAGATTTTGGCACCCTGGTCACTGGCTTTATTATGTCGGCCTACTTCATTGGCTATTTATTTGGCTCGACTCGCGCGCCCAAAGATATTCGTCGAGTCGGCTATATACGCTCGTTTGGCGGACTGGCCGCCCTCGCCGCTGCCAGCGTTTTGGTGCAAGCCATTTGGATTGACCCGGTGGTCTGGTTTGTCATGCGTTTTATTACCGGTTTCGCTATTTCAGGTATCTTCGTCATTGTTGAAAGTTGGCTAAATACCATGGCTGATAACAAGAGCCGTGGCACCTTGTTATCCATCTACCTCGTTATTATTTACAGTGGTCTGATTGCCGGTCAGTTAATACTCGGTGTCGCAGATCCCGGTGGCTTTATCGCCTTTGCCATTGTGGTACTGCTTATCAATTTAGCACTCATCCCCATATTGGTAAGCGTCACCGTTGAGCCGACCACGCATGAAAATCGCAAAGTACCCGTAAAAATGCTACTCAATACAGTACCTTTGGGTGTTATTAACGCGTTCGTAATGCAGGCATGTTACGCCATGTTTTACGGTATCGGCCCAATGTACGCATCCTATATCGGTCTCTCCGTATTGCAAATTACATTCTTTATGTCGGCCTTCATTGTCGGTGGGCTACTCTCACAGACACCGTTTGGCTTGCTATCCGATCGTATCGATCGACGTATCGTCATCGCAATTTGTGCGGCAGGCGGAACAGCAGCCGCTATCGTATTGGCACAACTCGGTGCAGGTAATGCTTTATTAATTTATCTGGTCGTTGCAGTGCTCGGTGCCTTCATTCTGCCACTCTACTCGCTTGGCATGGCACACACCAACGATTACCTCGAGAAAGACCAGATGGTTGGTGCCACTGGCGCTATCATCAAAATCGGTGGTGCAGGTAGTATCATCGGTGCGCCCGCGGTCGCTGCTTTAATGCAGTTCGGTGCGATTAATTACTTCTTTCTACTGCTTGGCGGCCTCACCGCTTTTGTGGGTTGTTACGCACTGTACCGCATCACGCGTCGTGCTAAAGCGGAGGAACAGTTACATAGTAACTTTGCTATTCTAGCACCGTCGCAAACCTCTGATGAGCTATTAACTTCCATGGCGGAAGAAGCGCCAGATGAAGAGGACGATACCGAAGAAGAGGTGGATGGTACGGCGGTACTGAAGCGCTAACGCGCTCCAGTACTTTAACAATTACTGAATGAGCTCAGCGACCCAGTCGCGCGCTTCAGCAATGATTTGCTCGAGGTGTGCGGCTGATTTAAAGCTTTCCGCATAGATTTTATAAACCGGCTCAGTGCCTGAGGGTCGTGCGGCAAACCAGCCATCTTCTAACACGACCTTAACACCGCCAAATTGAGCGTCATTACCCGGCGCTTTTGTGAAGATATCGACAACTTTACTTTCAGCTAACGTGGCCAATTTCAATTTATAAGCTCGAATATCTTTGAAGCGCGCGTTCTGCTCTAAAGACGATGCCGTATCGACTCGCTGATAAAAGGCTTCGCCGTGCTGTGCACATAACTCTTTGTAGTAATCACTCGGGGATTTACCGGTGGCAGCTTGTATTTCGGCAGCCAACAATACCATCACGATGCCGTCTTTATCAGTGGTCCAAACATCGCCGTGGCGATCGAGCAAAGTGGCGCCGGCACTCTCCTCTCCTGCAAAACCAATATCGCCCGCACGTAGCTGCTGAGCGAACCATTTGAAGCCAACAGGCACTTCATAAACCTTACGTTGATTATCTTGTACAACGCGATCAATCATTTGGCTGGAAACGAGTGTCTTACCAATAGCAACATCAGCTCCCCATTCCCGCGACTTACACAAATAATCGATAGCAACGGCAAGATAGTGATTAGGATTCATTAGGCCATCCGGCGTAACGATACCGTGACGGTCGTAATCAGGGTCGTTTCCGCCGGCTAAGTCATATCGGTCCTTATAAGCCAAAAGGCCTGCCATCGCATAAGGCGAAGAGCAATCCATGCGTATCTTGCCGTCTTTATCGAGGCTCATAAACTGAAAACCTGGATCGACGTGATCGTTGAAAATATCGATATTGAGCTCATAAGTCTCAGCGATTTGGTGCCAATAGTCAGCACCTGCGCCACCCATTGCGTCAATCGCAAGTCGCAGATCAGCCGCTTTAATGCGTTGCATATCAATGCAGCGCGGCAAATCGTCTATATATTGTTTACGCCAATCGACAAAAACTAACTTTGGATGTGATAACACGTCTTCGCGTTCACAGGTATTAACACCTTGTAGCCCAGACGACAGTAACGCATTCGCGTATTTTTCAATCACCCGTGTGGCATCAGAATCGGCCGGTCCACCGTGAGGCGGATTATATTTGAAGCCACCATCCTGAGGCGGATTATGTGAGGGCGTGATCACCACTCCGTCACATTGCTTTTGCTGTTTAGCGTTGTGCGTCAAAATAGCGTGACTCAATGCAGGTGTGGGCGTATACCCATGCTCTGTTTGCACATGCACTTCTAACCCATTACCTAGAAACACATCGAGTGCCGAGATGTAAGCCGACTCTGATAGCGCGTGGGTATCCTTGCCAAGTAAAATCGGTCCGTCAATGCCCTGCTCTTCGCGGTAGGCACAAATAGCTTGGGCAATCGCTAAAATATGTGCTTCATTGAAACTTCGCGCCAGCGCGGAACCGCGATGGCCCGACGTTCCAAAACTCACTTTTTGATGAGCTTTACGTGGGTCCGGCTCATATACATAATATGCACTGACCAATTGCGCGATGTTTACGCTATCTTTAGCGGTGGCGGGCTGCCCCGCGCGTTCATGCACCGTCATTATAAAAAGTCCCTAATTTGCTCGACTTCAGGTTTGCTGTATCCAAGCTTTTGCGCAACCTGGGTCAACATCGATTTCTTCTTGGTTGTGTTATTGTTCGTCACCACCCAAAATGGTGACGAAGGAATCGCCTTTGGATTCGTACTATTACCACTGGTCAGCAGCGCTTCTTCCGATCGGGCAAAATATTGACGATCACGGCCACGAATAGTCAACACGGTTTCAAACTGTTCAGGGTGAGTCTTATACAGCATACTCAAAATGTAGAGAAAGCGTGCCACTACGCTTTTCTGCACATTAACATCTTGCTGATTTAAACGGTTAAACACAGAGTCAGTAGCGCTCTCTTCGACCTGAACCGGTTCAACCTGAGCTACACTGTCGAAGCCCAATAAACGGCGCAAAATATCTGATGCGCTCTCACCGATTTGCTGCGTGTGGCTCGCGATATACGCGTATAAATCGTCTTCAACTTCGATGCGTTTCATCGGTTTTTAATTCCTCATTGTTATCGATTCGCGGGGTTGACTTGCAACCGACCACTAAAGCTCGGAAAATATTAGCAAAGTTTAACACTAAAGGCACAACGATGGCAGAGTCAGAATTACTGCATTACGAAACCATGGGTGACAAGCAGAACCCCGCCGTTATTATCATTCACGGTTTGTTCGGAGATGGAGATAACCTAAAGAGTCTTGCTCGCGATTTAACGCCTGACTATTTCTGCGTACTCCCCGATGCACGCAATCACGGTGAATCTCCTCATCGTGAAAGTATGACTTACACGGAAATGGCAGACGATATCGTGGCCCTTGCTGATGAATTAGCTTTAGAACACTTTTCATTAGTTGGTCATTCCATGGGCGGCAAAATCGCCATGGAAGTGGCTATGCGCTATGAAGATCGCGTACAAGCAGCTGTTTTCGCTGATATTGCGCCCGTCGCTTATCCTGCCCATCACAATGGCATTCTAGATGCCCTAGCAGGTTTGGACCTAGACCAAATAGGCAGCCGCACCGAAGCCGATAAACAACTGAGTTCAGCTATAAAAGAAAAAGGCGTACGCCAATTTTTACTGAAGAACCTCCGCAAGGACGGTGACCATTTCGCGTGGCGGCTCAACTTAACTGCGATTACTGAGCGATACCAACAGATCGCTGACGGTGTGAGCGATGGTCATTATTCAGGCCCCTGTTTGTTTATTAAGGGCGGAAATTCAGACTACCTAACCGAACAGCACAGAGCGCAAGTGACTCAGCGTTTTAGCAATACACAGGTCAAAGTTGTTGAAAACACAGGCCATTGGTTACACGCTGAAAAACCACGTATTTTTAACCGTTTGGTCAAGGATTTTCTAGCGAGCCAAGGTCGTCTTTAACCGTCGACTGTGCTATTATAAGCAGCGTTTCTATCGGCCTATAAGGTGGTATCTTAAGGATGTTGGCTGAATATTATGAGCAAATAGAAGTACTCGTTACTAATATTACGCTAGGTATACTTTTCTTATTAATAGGCTTAGCCATTCGTGACGTACTCAAGCGTTCGTCGGTTCCCAAATTTGGACGCGTCATCGTGTGGATGGTTTTATTTTTGGGCTGTTTTGGCTTTATTGCCAAAGGTATCATCCAAGTAGTTTGGGAGGTCGGTGTCTAAATCGACCGAAAACACATGGCAAAAGAAAACACGGATAAAGTAACAATCGATTTGTTCGTTGATCAGCCTCGCAAAGGACGACCCCGAACAAATCCGCTACCGCGTAATGAGCAGTTAAAAATTAACAAACGTCGGCAATTGCAAAGAGACCGACGCCAAGGTAGAAAGCGTATTGAATTAAAAGTCGACCAATCGGTGCACGAGCATTTGAATGAGGTCGCGTCATCCTCCGGCTGTAACCGTAGCGATTTAGTCGAGGCGATGATTAAAATCTCGCTGGCAAACCCAGAACAATTGCTGCCAGCTGTCGTTAATTTAGTAAAATCAGGTGAAAGTTGATTTATGGCAACTGTTGGAATTTTCTTTGGAAGTGATACGGGTAATACCGAAGCGGTCGCCCACATGATCGAGAAAGAACTGGGCAAGAAGCTTGTTGAGGTCAAAGATATCGCAAAATCGAGTAAAGAAGATATCGCGAGCTACGACCTTCTCTTATTCGGAATTCCCACTTGGTATTATGGTGAAGCTCAGTGCGATTGGGATGACTTCTTTCCCGAGTTAGAAGAGATCGACTTTACCGATAAGCTAGTAGCTATTTTTGGGTGTGGTGACCAAGAAGACTACGCTGAGTACTTCTTAGATGCGATGGGTATGGTGCGCGATATCGTTGAAGCACGGGGTGCAATCATTGTCGGTCACTGGCCAACCGAGAGCTACAATTTTGAAGCTTCAAAAGGCTTAGTCGATGAGAGCCATTTTGTAGGTTTAGGCATTGACGAAGACCGTCAACCTGAACTAACTAAAGACCGAGTTACACAATGGTGTAAGCAGGTTTATGAAGAGATGTGTCTCGCAGAGCTAGCCAACTAGGATAGTTTTGCGCTATTTTGAGCAAAGCTACTGAACAACTAAACAAGAAAGCGAAGAGCACCATGGCGACAAATGATGAACAATTGAAAAAAGCTGGTCTTAAAGTGACGTCTCCACGCGTAAAAATTCTGGAGATTCTTAAGCAACCAGAGAATCAGCACATTAGTGCCGAGGACGTCTATAAAATTTTGCTCGAGCAAAAAGATGAAATCGGTCTCGCCACGGTTTACCGCGTGTTAAACCAATTCGATGATGCGGGCATAATCACCCGTCACCATTTTGAAGGCGGTCGCTCGGTCTTTGAGCTGAGCGCTAAAGAACATCATGATCACCTTGTCTGTTTGACTTGTGGTCATGTATTTGAGTTCGAAGATGATGTTATCGAAGAACGTCAGGTGCGTATTGCTGAGCAGAATAAAATCAAGCTGACTAACCACAGTTTATATCTGTACGGTGAATGTCAACGAGGTGAAGACTGCGAGTATAAAGCAGCTGAGGAAGCCTGATTATGGCGCTGCGCTGGCTGATATATGGTGCCAATGGATACTCCGGTAAACTCATTGCCCGTAAAGCAGTCGCCCGCGGTTATCATCCTGTTCTAGCAGGACGTAATAAGTCGGAAATCGAACATATTGCTGGAGCACTTGAGCTCCAGCATCGCATTTTCTCTCTTTCAGATCCCTCTCACGTCAAACAACAGCTGCACGACGTCGACCTCGTGATTAATTGCGCGGGTCCCTTTAGCAAAACCGCCGCGCCGCTTATTCAGGCGTGTATAAGCACCACTACGCATTATCTCGACATTACAGGCGAGATCGACGTGTTTGAATATGCACATTCGCAGTCTGAGGCCGCCAAAAAGGCAGGTGTCGTGTTGTGTCCAGGTGTAGGTTTTGATGTCATTCCTACGGACTGCTTGGCAGCTCGTCTGTATGCACAAATGCCTGACGCAACACATCTCGCGTTGGGGTTTGATTCGACCTCAAGAATGAGCCGCGGTACCGCCAAAACAAGTATTGAACGGTTGGGACATGGAGGCGCAGCGCGTATCGATGGTATTGTCAGCTCAGTGCCATTAGCATGGAAAGAGCGCCGTATTGACTTTGGCAACGGTGTTAAGTCGGCGATGACCATTCCATGGGGCGATGTGGCGACCGCATTTTACACCACGTCGATACCCAACATTGAAGTTTATATTCCAGCCCCACCTAAGTTAATTAAACGACTTCGTAGAGTGAACTGGTTACGTTGGTTGTTTAAGTCACGCTGGGTACAGAACCAACTGAAAGCAAAAGTCGATCAACGCAGTAGCGCGGGTCCAGATGAAGACGCACGAAAAGCCAATCCAACCTATATTTGGGGAGAGGTCAAAAATAAACGCGGTGACACGAAGTCGATGCGCTTCAAAATCCGAAATGGATACACCGTCACTGCCGAAGGAGCCGTTGAGGTCGCCCTTTATGTTCTGCAACACGAGGCGCAACCGGGTGGCTACTACACGCCATCCCGTCTATGTGGCGCTAAACTACTTGATCAGTTCATTGAACATTAAAAAAGCCGGCTTATGAGCCGGCTTTTTTATTGATAAACACACTTATGCAGCGTCGCCCTGCCGCTCGATTTTAGCCCAGCTATCACGTAGACCAACCGTTTGGTTAAAGATAAGGCGCTGTTCTTTCTCAGCGTCACTATCCAATACATAATAACCTAAACGTTCAAACTGGTACGGTTGCTCAACTTTCGCCTCGGCTAAGTTGGCTTCAACAAAGCCGTGCTTAACTACCAGTGAGTCAGGGTTTAGCGCAGCAAACAAGTCGTCTTCCGCGGCAGGATTCGGCACACGGAATAGGCGGTCATAGATACGAAACTCAGCTTTTTTCGCTGTGTCTGCGGAGACCCAGTGGATAACACCTTTCACCTTACGACCATCGGCTGGATCTTTGCCTAAAGTATCAGGGTCATAGGTACAGTACACGGTGGTCACCTGCCCGTCACTATCAACATCACAGCGTTCAGCTTTAACTACATAGCCATTTCGAAGGCGGACTTCTTTGTCTAATACCAATCGCTTAAACTTCTTGTTCGCCGATTCACGGAAGTCTTCACGTTCAATGTAGACTTCACGTGAGAAAGTCACTTGGCGGCTCCCCATATCCGGGTTATTCGGATGATTAGGCGCATCCAGTAGCTCCTGCTGACCTTCTGGATAGTTTTCGATAACCAGTTTAATGGGGTCCATTACCGCCATCGCACGCGGTGCATTTTCG
>NZ_DEYI01000054.1:0-198 GCF_002364475.1 Idiomarina sp. UBA3162 | reverse complement strand
TTCGTTTAAGTCATCACGGATACAGGCTTCAAGCATACCCATTTCAACTTGGTTATCCATTTTGGTAACACCGATACGGCGACAAAACTCGCGGATAGACGAAGGCGTGTAGCCACGACGACGTAAGCCCGCAATACTGGACACGCGTGGGTCATCCCAACCCGACACTTTGCCTTCCTCAACCAAGTTATTGATGAT
>NZ_DEYI01000019.1:62626-118669 GCF_002364475.1 Idiomarina sp. UBA3162 | reverse complement strand
TGATGAAGTGCGGTCATTGGCCCACAAGACTCAACAGTCAACGGTCGAAATTGAAGAAATGGTTTCAGCCATAAACGAATCCAGTGACCGTTCAGTTTCTACTATGAAGCAGAGTCTCGAACGCGCTGCCAAAACACTCGATATCGCGCGTGAGGCTGGGACTGCGTTGAAGCAAATAGCGACCGCCGTGAGCGAAATCAATACGCACAATACGTCGATTGCGAGTGCATCAGAAGAACAAGCAAACGTAGCGCGTGATGTTGATAAGAACTTAGTCAGTATTCGCGACTTATCTAATTCCACCGCCTCAGGTGCTGAGCAAACCAGCGCTTCGAGCCAAGAGCTATCGCGGTTAGCGGTTGAGTTGAATAATTTAGTCGAGCGCTTCAAAGTGTAAGACTCAATGTGCGGGGATAGATGTCCCCGCACAATTTTTAATCGCCTAGAGACCATAAGTAAAATAAGTATAGAAAATAGCCACCATCATCCGTATAAATTAGACGAATATCACACCCCACTCTAAGCTGAATCTGTGTTAACAAACTACTAACATCAGGTTCAGGTTATGACATCTCGACTTTCATTTAATGCGAAATCAGTGCCCCATCAAGCGCGCTTATTTACGCCACAATTTATGTCCTATTTTGCCGACTTGTGCGAACGCTTCATGCCACGTCATGCAGAATTGCTAGATACTCGGTCAAAAAGACAACAGCGTATCGATGCAGGCGAACTACCCGACTTTGATCCGAGCACCCAAACCATTCGCGAGGGCGATTGGCATATTCGCCCATTACCCAAAGATCTGACTCGTCGTCGCATTGAAATCACCGGTCCGGTTGATCGTAAAATGGTTATTAACGCTCTCAACGCCAATGTTGACTGCTATATGGCCGACTTCGAGGACTCCCAATCACCGACTTGGGATGGATTGCTCGACGGCCAAGTTAATTTAATTGACGCCAACCGCAACACGCTGAGTTACCAAGACCCTAAGAGCGGCAAAGCATACAACGTGAACCCCAACCCCGCGCTGTTAATTGCGCGGGTACGTGGATTACATCTGCCAGAAAAGCATTTGTGCTTTGAAGATACGCCCGTGCCGGGCGCTCTGCTTGATTTTGCATTGTATTTTTACCACAACTATCGCGTCCGATTAGATGAAGGTACGGGCGTCTATTTCTATTTGCCCAAATTAGAACACAGTAGCGAAGCACTGTGGTGGAGCGACGTGTTTCACTACTCGGAACAGCGTTTTCAGCTCAAGCCGGGTACCATTCGTGCCACTGTACTTATCGAAACACTACCAGCCGTTTTTCAGATGCATGAAATTTTGCATGCACTTCGTGACCATATCGCAGCCCTCAATTGCGGTCGTTGGGATTATATTTTTAGTTATATAAAAACCCTGAAAAACCATCCTGACCGAGTGCTCCCTGATCGCCAGCAAGTCACCATGTCTAAGCCGTTCCTTAACGCTTACTCTCGCTTACTGGTATATACCTGCCACAAACGGGGCGCGCTCGCAATGGGCGGTATGGCGGCGTTTATTCCGAGTAAAGATGCCAGTGAGAATGAACAAATTCTCGCTAAAGTCGCCAAGGACAAGCAGCTCGAGTTTGATAATGGCCATGATGGTACTTGGATTGCGCATCCTGGACTTGCCGACACCGTTAGCGCGATATTTGTAGACCAGCTCAGCGGCGATAATCAACTGCATGTCTTGCGTGAGCAAGATCACGCCATCACTGCATCACAGTTACTCACCCCATGTGACGGTGAGCGCACTGAGGCAGGCATGCGCACCAATATCCGGGTTGCATTGCAATACATCAGCGCTTGGCTCGATGGCCGCGGTTGCGTGCCTATATACGGATTGATGGAAGATGCTGCCACCGCAGAAATTTCGCGGGCATCAATTTGGCAGTGGATCAAACACGAAAAATCCCTCAGTAACGGGACTTCTGTCACTAAGGCTCTATTCAAACAATTCCTCGCCGAAGAAGCAGCGAAAGTGAAACAAGAAGTGGGCGAATCAATGTGGCAACAGCAGCCTTTTGATAAAGCCGTCGCGTTACTCGAGGACATCACAACTGCCGATGAGTTAGTGGAGTTCCTCACACTGCCCGGCTACCAACAACTTGATTAATTAACCAGACAACAGGACAACATCATGACTTTATCAACACAACAAGCAGAACAAGCTAAAGCGCTTGAGCAAAGCTGGAAAAACGATGCCCGTTGGGCACAGGTTAAACGCCCCTATAGCGCCGAAGAGGTGGTAAAGCTTAGAGGCTCATTGCAAGTGCAACACACATACGCGCAACACGGTGCCGACAAACTATGGCGCTTGATTAACGGTGAAGCTCAGCAAAAGTTTGGCAAAGACTACGTCAATGCACTCGGCGCTTTGACCGGTGGTCAAGCGGTTCAACAAGTCAAAGCGGGATTACAGGCGATTTACCTCTCCGGCTGGCAGGTTGCAGCTGACAATAACTCGTCACGCAATATGTATCCTGATCAGTCGCTCTATCCGGTCGATTCTGTACCAACTGTCGTTGAGCGCATCAACAACTCGTTTGCTCGTGCTGACCAAATTCAATGGTCAAAAGGTATCAGCCCAGATGATGAGCAATACATTGACTATTTTGCGCCTATCGTCGCGGATGCCGAGGCAGGCTTTGGTGGGGTATTAAACGCCTATGAATTGATGAAGCGTATGATTCAATGTGGTGCGGCGGGCGTGCACTTTGAAGATCAGTTAGCGTCAGTTAAAAAGTGCGGCCATATGGGTGGTAAGGTTTTAGTACCTACCCAAGAGGCGGTGCAAAAACTCATAGCAGCGCGTTTTGCGACCGATGTTGAGGGCGTACCTACGTTGATCGTAGCACGCACCGACGCCAATGCCGCCGACCTGCTAACGTCGGACTTCGACGATAACGATAAACCATTCGTTACCGGTGAACGCACCGCTGAAGGTTTTTACCGTGTGAAACCCGGTATTGAGCAAGCTATTTCGCGCGGTCTTGCTTATGCGCCTTATGCGGATTTAATTTGGTGTGAAACAGCAAAGCCTGACCTCGACGAGGCACGTCAATTTGCCGAGGCGGTGCATGCTAAGTATCCGGGCAAACTCTTAGCCTACAACTGTTCACCTTCGTTTAACTGGAAGCGCAACCTCGACGATGCCACTATCGCGAAGTTCCAACGCGAACTGGCTGCCATGGGCTATAAGTTCCAGTTCATTACCTTAGCGGGTGTTCACAACATGTGGTATCACATGTTTGAGCTCGCACACGACTATGCTCGTAACGATATGTCAGCGTACGTTCGCCTACAACAGCAAGAGTTCGATGCAGCAGAAAAAGGTTATACGTTCGTGGCTCACCAACAAGAAGTTGGAACTGGCTACTTTGATTCACTCACTAATGCGATTCAAGGCGGCAGCTCATCTGTCACCGCATTAACCGGTTCAACTGAAGAAGATCAGTTTAAAACGACCGCGTAAAGCGTAAATCGGCAGCGTACGGGAAGATATCTTTAATCACCCCCTCCTTGATATCTTGCTGGCGCTGCCGCCAATACATCGGGTCGACCAACTCGGGGTGAGCACTTAACAGGAGTTCGCGGTAGCGTGGTTGTGGCACCGCGAATATAGCCAACTGTTCGGGAAACACATCGTCCGGCGCAAAAGACACCTCATGGTCGGCTTTCGCAAGGGATTTGAAATTCATATCAGTGAGATAACGCACTTCGTCATAATCGTAAAAAACCACGCGCTTGTGGCGTGTCACGCCGAAGTTCTTGAGTAGCATATCGCCAGGGAATATATTCGCTGCGATCATATCTTTAATCGCACGACCATAGTCATCGATAGCCGCTGCCTGTTCAGCCTCACTGGCATACTCTAAATACATGTTGAGCGGTATCATACGACGCTCAACAAAACACTGGCTAATCACCAGCAAATCGCCTTCGAAACGAATACTGCTGCCAACGGTCGCTAGCAGCTCATCCATTAAGTCATCAGCAATACGGTGTTTAGGGATCGCCACGTCAGAGAACTCGAGCGTATCTGCCATGCGTCCTACACGGTCGTGTTGTTTAACCATGCGATAGCGTTCGACCACCGTACTACGACCGAAGCCTTTGGTATCGCCTAGCTCGTCCTTAATCACTTTAAACACGTAAGGGAACGATGGGAGTGTAAATACCGTCATCACCATTCCTTTTACCCCAGGGGCTGCGCTAAGTTGCTCATTTGAGTTAGCAAGTTGCCTTAAAAAGTCGCGATAAAACTCGGTCTTAGCCTGCTTATGAAAGCCAATTGAAGAATAGAGTTCGGAAAAAGTCTTACGTGGCATGAGTTGTTTCAAAAAACGCACTAATGCCGACGGTGCCTCGGTTCGCACCATAAAATACGAACGCGCAAACCCAAATATCGCCGCCATTCTGTCCGACTGGGTAATAAAGGCATCCACATACAACCGTCCTTCCGGGTTAATCAAGATGGGTACAATGAACGGATAGCTGTGTTGCTGAGTGACTATACGGCCAACTACGTAGGCTGCTTTATTTCGATAAAAGGGCGTTTTCAGTACATCGATACGCACTTCGTGCGGTTCTACTTCGTCTTCTATAGCACGTTGCAAAAAGGTGGCACGCAGCTGTTCGACATCATGCTTAAGATTCTCGAAGGTATCCCCTAAGCCTAAATCTAAAAATAGCTGCTCTAATGTTTGAGTGAAGCCTTGATAGACAGGGAAATAAGACTGATAAACGTGCTCAATAGGAACCGGGGTACGTTCCTCTAGCGTCGACTCGACAAAAATAAAGGCATTATGAAAGTACTGACGTTCAAACGCACTACAGAACACCGAATTATAAAAAGTTTCGGCTAAATCCGCTTGCGGATGAAACTGCAACAGCGACTGGTAGCGTTGCCGAACGCTCAACCATAAGGCTTCATCAAATTGCGTTTGATACTGCAACAACTCATCGCTGGTTAGCGCCACTTGCTTGTCATAGTAACTTATCCGCTCTGCCGCCGCGCCAATCACGTCTTGCCAACGTTGCGCTAAAAAGCGTTCAGCAGCGCCCTGCGTAAGCAGTTGGAAACGACTAAAGTGACTGTGAAAGCCCGCTAAGATAAGTCGTGCAAGTTCATCGGCTTGGTTTAAATCAGTACTCATTCAGCTTTTTCTCACGGTTGATATATCTGCTTACATTCTTACACACATCAAAATACAACCCTTTTCTCTCTTATAGCGACTTATTAATCAAGTTAAATCAGAGGGAACCTTATGACTAAGATATCAGACACCAGCGGACAAGACGTTGTTCGCGCACCTAAAAAAACACCTTGGATCAAATGGGGGATGGGCGGTATTGCCGCTGCGGCCCTTATCGCTGTGAGTATTCCGATGCTCACCACCTGGTCTTCAGCCGAGGCGGCTGTAGAGTCAAGTGAGCTGCGCTATGCAACCGTAGAGCAAGGCAACTTTACGCGCGATGTATCGATTCAGGGCAAAGTGGTTGCTGCCGTGAGTCCCACTTTGTATGCGCCAGCTGAAGGGGTGATTACTTATCACGTGGGAGCAGGCGATGCGGTGGAGCAAGGCCAAGCATTGGCGACCATCGAAAGTCCCGAGCTAAAAAGCAAGCTCGAGCAAGAACAGGCGAGTTTAGCCAGCTTAAAAATGGAACTGGACCGCCAGCGCATCAACTCCAAAAAAGCCGCTTTAGAAAATCAAAAATTAGTTGATTTAGCACACGTCACCCTGACAGCCGCGGATCGCGAAAAGCGCCGTGCTGACAGAGCTTGGGAAAAGCAAGCCATCAGCGAAATCGACTATGAAAAAGCGCAAGACGAATTAGATAACGCGCAAGTCGTGTATAAGCACGCGGTGCAGGACGCCAAACTCAATAGCGAGAGCTTGGCTTTCGATATTCAGTCGCTGCAACTTAAAGTGGACCGCCAACAATTACTCGTGAATGAATTGCAACGTCAAGTCGATGGTTTGACTATCGCTTCGCCAGTTAACGGTATTGTGGGTAACTTAGAAGTCGATCAAAAGAATCAAGTCGCCAAAAACCAAGCCGTGTTGGGTGTTGTCGACTTATCAGAGTTTGAGGTTGAACTCGGTATTCCAGAAAGCTACGCCGATGACCTCGCCATTGGTATGGCGGCTGAAATCAATTACAACGGCCAACTCCATAAAGCCACTCTCGTCGCGGTTTCGCCTGAAATTCGCAATAACGAAGTCATCGGCACATTGCGTTTCAGCGAAGACACACCCGCGGGGCTGCGCCAAAACCAACGTTTAACAAGCCGCATTATTCTCGACCAAAAAGACGACGTGATGACTCTGCAGCGGGGACCTTTCCTGCAGAATCAAGGTGGTCGCGTTGCTTACGTGGTTAGCGACGGTATCGCACTAAAAACGCCTATTCAAACAGGCGCTAGTAGCCTATCAAAAGTGGAAATCATTTCGGGTCTGAAGGTCGGCGATCGCGTCATCATTTCTGATACTCAATCATTCAACGGTGCCGAAAGCGTCGTTATCAATCAATAAGGAATACACCATGCTTGTAATGAACAACATCACTAAAGTATTTCGTACAGAGACTGTCGAAACACACGCACTTAAGCAATTTAGTCTCACCGTTAATGAAGGTGATTTCGTTGCGGTCACCGGCCCTTCAGGCTCTGGCAAAACGACCTTTTTAAATATCGCAGGTTTGCTCGAGTCGTTTGATGACGGCGAGTACACGCTTGACGGGCGCTCAGTTAAGAACCTTAACGACAAGCAACTCTCGCAACTGCGGAACGAAAAAATTGGCTTTATCTTTCAAAGCTTCAATCTCATCCCAGATCTCAATTTATTTGATAACGTCGACGTGCCACTGCGCTATCGCAAACTGAGTAAAGCTGAGCGCAAAGAGCGTATCGAACATAGCTTAGATGTCGTGGGTCTCGCCAACCGTATGCGTCACCTGCCATCACAACTCTCGGGCGGACAACAACAGCGCGTTGCGATCGCTCGCGCATTAGCGGGAAACCCGTTGTTTCTACTCGCCGATGAACCTACCGGTAACCTCGATAGCAAAATGGCCGACAGTGTCATGAGTTTGCTCGAGGAAATTAATCAGTCTGGAACGACGATTGTCATGGTCACCCATGACTTGTCACAAGCTGAACGTGCCCACCGCCATATTCAAGTGCTCGATGGGCAAGTCACCGAGCAAAAGCGCGTTGCCCCTGAACTCACCACAGTGAATGCATAGGAGACGCTTATGTGGTTATATTATACTCGACTTGCTTGGCTCAGCTTAAAACGTCATCCGCTGTTATCACTACTCATGAGCGGTGCTATTGCATTAGGCATCGGTGCTGCCATGACGACAATTACCATCAATTATTTAATGTCGGCGGATCCTATTCCTGAAAAAAGCGACCGCTTGTTTTATGTACAGTTAGACAATTGGTCACCTAATGAACCCTATGATGAGCCCAATGAGCCACCCGATCAGTTGACGTACACCGACGCAACCGCACTAAAAGCGCAAGCGCCTGCTCAACTGCAAACCGCTTTAGCGCAGTCGGGTGGTGTTATTGAACCACAAGGCTTGGGTAAAGAACCGTTCTTGGCACGCTTGCGCCTCACCCACAACGACTTTTTTACCATGTTCAATTCACCCTTTTTATATGGTCAAGGCTGGAGCGATAGCGCAGATGAAACGGGCGACAGAAGCATCGTGCTGAGCAAAAATGCCAATGAGGCGATCTTTGCTGGCGAAAATTCAGTGGGTCGCACAGTCAGGTTAGAAGGTAAAGAATTTCGTGTGGTCGGCGTGCTCGATGAATGGGTACTTAAACCTCGTTTTTACGATGTCACGACCGGTGCGTTTAACGAAATGGAAGATGCTTACGTACCGTTTAAGGTGAAAGAAACCATGGAGCTTCCCAACAGCGGCAATACGAACTGCTGGAAGATGCCCGAGGGAGAAGGCTTTAAATCATTTTTGACCTCTGAATGCGTGAACTTTCAATTTTGGGTGCAGCTCAACAGCGCGCAAGAACAACAAGAGTACATGAGTTTTCTCAACGCGTATGTCGAAGAACAAAAGAAACTCGGTCGCTTTCAGCGTCCTCTGAACAATCGGCTTACCGATGTCATGGGCTGGATGGAGCATGAGAATGTGGTTGATGACGATGCTGAAGTGATGATGTATCTGTCGCTTATGTTCTTAGCCGTATGCTTACTGAATACTATCGGGCTATTACTGACCAAGTTTAGCTTTAAAACCGGCGAAATCGCACTGCGACGTGCGGTAGGCGCAACCCGCATGCAGCTCTATCAACAACAGTTGGTAGAAACGGTATTCATTGGCGTTGCTGGCGGTATCGGTGGCCTTATTTTGGCCGCATTAGGTCTGCTGGGTATTGAATACTTATACGGTGATCAGGTCAAAGATCTTGCCTCACTCAACCTGCCGCTGCTGGGTATCGGTATTTTGCTCGCCATCATAAGCAGTGCATTGGCCGGTGCCTACCCAACCTGGCGCACTTGTCGTATTCCGCCTGCTTCACAACTTAAATCAGAGTAATTAAGGAGATAATTATGAGTCAGATAGGACCCATTTTCAGAGCTCTGATGCGCAATAAAGTCGGTGCCCTGCTCATCGCACTACAAGTGGCTGTGACCATGACTATTATCGTCAATGCGATACACCTTATTAATGCCCGCGGCGATCTCATGGGTCGTTCATCAGGCCTTGATGAAGCCAACCAGCTTTACGTGACCAGTGTCGGCTATGCCAATGATTTTGATGCGCCGTACGTGATCGATACCGACTTGGACGGCATCCGCCAACTCCCGAGTGTGGATGATGCGGTACAGATTAATGCGATCCCGATGAGCAACGGTGGCTGGTCAATGGGCTTACAAACCAAAGCCGGTGAAGGCGAAAACTCGGTGCCAACGGCGCTCTATATGACCGATGAACACGGACTTAATACGCTCGATGTTGAGTTGATTGCTGGCGAGAACTTTAAAGCCACCGAAATCAGTTATCGCGATCGCAACACTCGGGATTGGCCGCAGTCGGTAATACTGACCGAAGCGTTAGCAAAGAGTCTGTTTCCTGACTTGAGCCCAACAGAAATCGTTGGCCAAACGGTTTACATTCAAAGTAATGAGCCGTTGACCATTATCGGTATTATGGATCATTTACAAGCCCCATGGACAGGCTGGACAACGGTCAATCACTCAATGCTAGTACCGAACAAATTCGACTCGCCTTATTCGCGTTATCTGGTGCGAGCTAAGCCTGGACAACGCGAACAAGCCATCGAGCAAGTTGAACAGTTTATGAAACAACGCGAAGTAGGTCGTATGGTCAGAGAAACTGAAACCATGACTCAAGTGCGTATGGATAGCTATCGCGGCGACTCTGCGTTACAAGCGATTCTGTGGACCATCATTGTCGTACTCTGCATCATCACAGCTTTGGGTATTGTCGGCTTAGTCAGCTTTTCGATTAACCGTCGCCGTCGCCAAATTGGCACACGTCGGGCACTCGGCGCTCAAAAAGCGGACATCATGAGCTATTTCCTCACCGAGAACGTGATGATTACCAGCGTGGGTGTGATACTGGGCATCGCTGGCAGTGTTGCGCTCAACATGTGGCTTGTTTCGAGTTTTAACTTACCAAGGTTGAGCTATATCTACTTACCCATTGCCATGATAGCCATGTGGACAATCGGGCTCATCGCGGTATGGGGGCCTGCCTTGCGCGCTACGCAAATATCGCCCGCTATTGCAACTCGTAACGTATAACACTAGCGTTACACATTCATAACATTTATAATCCCGATACATGCTTTGTATCGGGATTATTGCGTTTTATGAACACCATCAAGGACATCGACCTTAACCTCTTAGTTTATCTAGACGTGCTGTTGCGAGAACGCAACGTCACCCGCGCAGCAGCACAATTGAATATTACTCAACCGGCCATGAGTAATGGGTTAAAACGTTTACGTAACCTCCTCAACGATCCGATTTTAGTGCGAACCTCCGACGGCATGACACCCACTCAAAGGGCTTTAGACATGCAGGAGTCATTGCGCACGGTGCTCTACTCTGTGGAAGAAATGATCCAGCCCGTACGTGAGTTTGATGCCCCCACCAGTAAGCGCGTTTTTCGCATCATGGCGTCCGATTATGCAGCTTCAACACTGATGCCGCGATTACTCAGTCAGCTTGAAGAGCAGGCACCTCATGTATCCTTAGATATCATGACACCAAGCGACATCAGTTTTCACGACGTTGAAAATGGTAAAGTCGACTTAGCCATTAATCGCTTTGAAAAACTACCACAGTCGTTTCATCAAAAAGTACTTTGGCAGGATGAATTCTCTTGTCTCATCCATCGTGAGCATCCGCTACTAAATAGCTACACGTTAGACGAATATTTAAAAGCCCAACACGTATGGGTATCAAAAACGGGGTTTGGCGTGGGTGTCGGTATGGACCCTCAAGACGTACAGAAGCTGGGCTGGGTTGACGAAGCTCTAGCAGAGCTAGGTAAACGTCGACAAATTAAAGTATTTACCCGCAACTACCACGTCGCTATGTACCTGGCTCGACAAGGACTGATTGCCACGCTGCCGACCCGAGCAGCCGCGCTATACAAAGACGACGATCACTTGGTCACAAAAGAGCCACCGTTTCGCATTCCTGGCCTGACCTTGACCATGATCTGGAGTCCATTGCTACAGCATGATGCGGGGCATCGTTGGTTCCGCCAACTGGTCGCTGATACTGCAGCAAACGAAGCCTTTTGATGAAGGATTCGACAATAAGCTCCACTGTTGTATAGTGGGGCTACAAGCAATCGATAAATAATGTCATGGTCGAGAAACTCGAGAATATCCTCTTGCAGGTTTCTAAGTCGCCTATTATCGACGAAGGAAAACTCGAAGAAGCTACCCAGTTGATTATAAAATCAGTCATTGAAGGGCTTGATATTAGTCGTGTTGGCGTCTGGTTGTACGATGATGAAAGCGCCTGCATTACCAGTCAGTATTTGCTAGACGCAAATAAAGGTGAACAATCGTCAGCGACCATCTGCGCCACCGACTTCCCCAATTACTTTAATGCACTCAAGCAGGAACGTACCATTATCGCTAATCGCGCGATTGAGCATCCTGCGACCTCGGAACTTAAAGCTTACCTGGAACAGTTTGGTATCGTAGCGATGCTTGATGTACCACTACGCCATAAAGGTAAAATGATAGGTGTAATGTGTTGTGAAAGCATCAAACCCGAGCGTCAATGGAGCGGTGATGAAGTCGCATTCGTCGGCATTCTCGCTGATATCTATGGTCGCGCTGTCAGTGCAGCAGAACGCGTACGATATGAACAGCTTCTCATAAAACATAATGAAGATCTCGAACAACGCGTAGCAGAACGTACGAAATCGCTAGAAGACGCACTCAGTAACTTTAAACAGGCCCAAGATCGCCTCGTTGAAACGGAAAAAATGGCCGCTTTAGGAAAGCTGGTAGCCGGCGTTGCACATGAGGTCAATACGCCACTGGGCATTGCCGTTACAGCCACGACACACTGCGAACACCGTCTAAAAAAACTCAAACAAAGCTTTGATGAGGGCAAAATATCCCGCAACGCGCTCACGCAATACATCAATGACACGCTGGATGCATACACCTTAATGAATAGCAATTTAGAGCGCGCGGCAAGCCTCATTCAGAACTTTAAGAAAACCGCGGTAGACCAGTCGAGCTTTGAGCTGGTCGAGTGCTCATTAGGTGACTACATTAGCTCACTTGTGATCAGCTTACGCCCGATGGTGAAGAAGAAGAAAGTCACTATCCAAACGCACTGCGAGCAAGAACTCACCATAAAAACATACCGGGGTGCACTCGCTCAAGTAATCACCAACTTAATCAGTAATTGTGCTGAACATGCCTTTAAGACCCCTGATGAAAACCATCAAATTGATATTTTCGTAGAAAAAGAAAATGCTGATGCGGTGGTGCGGATTATCGATAATGGCGCAGGAATCGCACCTGATATTCAGCATAAGATATTTGAACCGTTTTATACCACGGCTAGGGATGATGGTGGTTCGGGGTTGGGTTTGTCGATCGTCTACAACCTAGTACAACGTAAGTTAAATGGAACCATTGATGTGCAATCGCAACTAAATAAAGGAACCACTTTTACTGTGCGTTTGCCCAATATCATCGACTGAACATGAGAGTGAAAGAAGTATCATGCTACAAAAATTAAAAACCTGGTTAAGTACCCGTGTCGCGGATGAAAGTGACACGCGTCCACATTTCGGCAGTTTAGATGCGAACGAGACACTGAGCGTTATTTTAATGATGGAAATTGCACTGGCTGATGGCAAGTTCGAGCAAAGCGAACATGACTACTTAGTCCGTGAACTAAAACGTGACTTCGACCAAGCTAAAGAAGCTGCAGACGAAATCATCACCCACGCCAAACTGCATGTCCGCGATGCAGCCTCGCTGCAAGAGTCAACCGCCCCGCTCAAAGCACTCGCATACGCAGACAAAGTCGTACTGCTTGAGTCGCTATGGGAAGTCGCCTATGCCGATGGTGAGCTCGACCCGTTAGAAGAAAGCATGTTGCGTAAACTTGCCGACTTACTATATATCGACCATTCAGATTATATTCGTTGTAAGTTAGCAGCCCAAGAGTCGGTTGGATGAGAACTTACCACTGGCTTTTACTCATCGGCGTAACCGCCTTTGGACCGCCCCTAGCGAATTCAAAGGACGCGCTCACTGTTGGTTTAGCTAAAGGCTACGAGCCTTATCAGTTTATTGACGACAAAGGCCTCGCAAGCGGTTTTGATATTGATGTTGCAAAAGCCGTTTTTGATAAGCTAAAGCTCAATTACCAGTTTAGTGCATACAGTTGGGATGATGTCATGAGCCTGCTGCGCCACAATGCGATTGACGTCGCGGTAGGAGCAGAGATAAGTGCAGCTCGAATGCCCTATTTTTTATTTACTGAGGGGTATTATACCCGCCAACCCGCGTTGCTCACACTGGCAGATAACACACAAGTACAACGAGTGAAGGATTTGATCGGTCAGCATATCACTGGCGACCGCCACTCTTCCCTGGAAGCCTACCTCAGTCAACTGGGTCTAAAAACCCAGTTCCGGATCGAACAAATGGAATCGAAAAAAGAGGCAATATCTGCCTTAGCCAAAGGCAACGTGAAAGCTGTGATTATGCCTAAGCGCGTTGCGTTTTATCTTGCCAATAAGATCGGCATCAAGCTGAAAGTGCTATGGCAGTCTCCACAACCCACGCAAGTGGCTTTTGGCGTGTCGAACAATAACCCTGATTTAGTCAATCAGATTAATGATGCCCTTGATGCACTGCGTGCCGACGGCACTTTGCAACGCATCAAGGACAAATGGTCGATTAATGTCCCTGTTGATTAGCCGCTTCTAACTCGTCGTGCAAACGCTGAGCTTCATCTGCACGCGGTTTGGTAAAGCGCGCTAGCCAAAGGTATAGAACGGGCGTTAGATATAACGTAAACACGGTAGCCAAACCTAGGCCGCCGAATACGACCCAACCAATTGAGTTACGCGCTTCTGCACCCGCACCGGTTGATAGAATCAGTGGCAATCCACCTAAAATGGTTGAGACCAAGGTCATCATAATAGGACGTAAGCGGATAGATGCCGCTTGCTCCACCGCATCACGCACCGAAAGTCCACGGTCGCGCAATTGGTCCGCGAACTCGACCAACAATACCGAGTTTTTCGCCAACAACCCGATTAACATCACCAAACCTATTTGCGAGTAAATGTTGAGTGAAATACCTGTAAGCGCCAAGGCATAAATCGCTGCAGCAATACCAAAAGGCACCGTCAACATCACCACGAAAGCACTATTTACACTCTCAAATTGAGCAGCGAGTACTAATAACACAATCAAGAATGCCAAGATGTATGTCATCGCCACTTCGCGATTCGTGTCTTCAAATGTTTGTGCTTCGCCCAAGAAAATAAGTCCCATACTATCAGGCAACACATCCTGAGCAATCGCACGTAGCTCGTCGGTCGCTTCAGATAATGGATATTCTGGCGGAATTTCAACTTCAACCTCAATAGCGCGCCGTTGAGCATGTCGCTCGAGTTCTGCAGACACCCCTTCCTCGACAATTTCAGCCACACTTGAGATAGGCACTAGCTCACCTGATGTCGACGACACATAGAGATTCTGCATGTCTTGTGGCGACTTAATTGAGCTTAAACGGGTCTGTAAAATCACCGGGATTTGCTGGTCGCCTACATTAAGATCGGCCACGTCATCGCCGTTGATAGCCGCACGCAATGTCGACGAAACGTCATTTAACGATACGCCTAGCTCAGCGGCTCGACGGCGATCAATTTTAAAGCGCAACTGCGGCTGCGTGGGTTGATATGAAATATTGGGGTTGGTGTACGTTTCAGAGCGTTCTTGAATCGCCGCAGTGAACTTCCGTGCAGCTTGGAAAATATCGCCATAGCTCTCACCCGTAATGGCCATCTGCACGGCACCGCCGCCTTGGCCGCCGCGAACATTTAACGAATTGCTGCCAAACGCACGCCCGGGCGCGCCAGGGTTTTGTCCGAGTGGCCCGCGTATTTCGTTGATCACTTCCTGTTGCGTGATATCGCGTTCTTCCCACGGGTACATATTCGCCGTGATAAAGACGATATTCGGGTCCCACTGCCCCACCACAGTATAAAGCGTCTCGAACGCGCCTTCCTGTTGATAGGGGATTAAGACTTCCTCAAGTGCACGTGCCTGACGATCCATAAAGTTAAGGCCAACACCATCGGGACCCCGCGCAAAAATACGCACGACGCCGCGGTCTTCATTCGGTAGTAGCTCACTAGCCACTTTATCATAGACAAATACAGCGCCGGTAGCCGCTACCAAAGATAGCGCAACAATCAACCATGACGTATTCAACGCAACTTTAAGCGTGCGTTCATAGCCCGTCTTGAACCAGTGCCCGACAGGACCGAAAATATTATTTTTTCCGGCATTTTTCGGTAATCGCGCGGTAAACGCAGGCACAAGTGATAAGGCTACAAATGAGGATATGACAACAGCGACCGCTAACACGCCACCAAACTCTCGGAATAAGCGACCCGCAGTCGATGGGAGAAACGCGATAGGTACAAAAACTGCTGCCAACACGGCTGTTGTTGCGACAACGGCAAAGAACACCTCACGCGTGGCGAGTACCGCTGCAGCTCGACTACCTAACCCCATCGAGCGCCGCCGTTGAATGTTTTCGGCGACAACAATCGCGTCATCGACAATAAGCCCCGTGGCAAGCACCAATGCTAACAACGTGAGAATATTGATAGAAAAGCCCATCAACCATATCGCGGCAACTGCGCCGAATAACGCAACCGGTATCGATAATGCGGGCACGATGGTGGCACGAAACGAGCCAATAAAGACCCACAGCGTGGCGACAACCAACGCGATGGTAATTGCCAAGGTAGTGACCACTTCAGCGACTGATTTACGAATAAATAGCGCATCATCGTTAGTCACTGTCATTTCCATATCGGGAAAACGGTCGCGCAAACGCTCAAGCATCGCTAACGCTTGATCCGAAATCTCAATAGTATTTGAGCCGGCTTGGCGAATCACACCAACACCAACCACAGGTTTTCCGTTTAAGCGAACGAAGCTATCCGCATCGGCAGGACTAAAATAGGCTTGCGCTACATCACCGATACGGGTATCGCCGGAGATAATAATATTTTCAACTTGCTCGGCATTAATCGACGTTGCATCGGCACGAATAATAATACGTTGATCCGTTGAGCGTAAGCTCCCTGCAGGCACGTCAAAAGGTGCCTGACGCAATGCGTCGGCAACATCAGTCACCGAAAGCCCGAAACTGGTCAAACGCAGGGGATCGAGCGCAACGCGCAGCACGCGCTCACGAGCACCGTTCAGACGAACATCCGCCACGCCCTCGATAGACAAAAACTCGGGCGCGAAATCTGTCTCTAATCGACGTGTTAGTTCCTCTAAGCTTAAACTTTCACTCGATACGGCAATATCCAGAACTGCACGCGCATCATCGTCTGCTTTTACAACGTTTACTTGCTCAACGTCTTCGGGTAGTTCGCGCCTAACTTGGTTAACCGCCTCGCGAACTTCGGCTGCCACGACATCAAGGTCAACACTCGGCTGGAACTCAACCACGGTGCGAGCAGAGTTTTCTTCTGACTGCGAACGAATCGATTTCACGCCAGACACACGGGCTGCAGCTCCCTCTAAGATACTCGTTACTTCAGCATCAACGGTTTCTGGCGCTCCCCCCGGTAGCGTAGCCCGAACGGTCACTACAGGTTGGTCTACATCGGGTAATTCACGTACTTCGACACCCATAAGTGCCGCGATGCCAGCAAGCGCAATTAAAATGTTGAGTACAACAATGAGGACGGGCCGACGTATTGAGACTGACGGTAAGTCATTACCCTCATGTGCCGGTAGCTGTTGTTTGTCAGACATTACTCAACCACCTCTTCAGTGCCCGTATCCAACTCACTCATCTCATATTTAATAGGCTGACCATTACGAAGACTCTGAACACCTTCAACAATCAATGTATCGTCGCGGTTGATATCCCCAGAAACAAGAACGCGTCCTTCTAAACGTTGTTCGATCTGAACCTCAATGCGTTTTGCCTTACTATCTTCTGCAATCCATATATAAGGATTATCTGCGCCCCACGAGAGCGCAACTTCTGGAATTGAAGCAAACTCTTCGCCTGCGAGTTCTATCGCTGTGCGAAAACTGGTACCGGGCAGGAAGTCGTCGTTTTTATTATCAACTTTCGCACGCGCTCTGAACATGCGCGTCGTCGGATTAATACGGGAATCGAGTTCTACAATTTCAGCATTGACAGGCTGTCCTGAATAGCGCCAAGGCTCGACTTCAAGTGTCACGCCCGGCTTAAGTAAATAGACCGCGGCTTCAGGGATTTGAAAATTAATGAGCAGCGTATCGCGATCGTCTATTGTCGCGATTTGCGTCTGTTCATTGATACGGTCGCCTTCTTCAACATCGGTGATACCCACGATACCATCAAAGGGTGCGATAATCTTTCGATCAGCTATCTCGGTCTCTACGCGATCGACTTCTACTTCTGCCAAATCACGCAACAAGATAGCATTATCAAGCTCCGATTGTGGCACCGCACCTTGTTCGAAGCTTTGTTTTAGACGTTCTACTGTGCGCTCGGCATCTTTTAAACTGATTTGTGCCTGTCGCAAAGCAACTTGCTCACGTCGGTCATCAAGTTGCACGAGTAAGTCGCCCGCTTGCACACGATCACCCGGTTCAAAATTAACCTGAGTAACACGTTCACTGACCGGTGAAAATAGCGTGACAGCACGCTGCGCTTCGGCCGTACCAACAGCTTCAACGCGATTTTTTTCATTTTCAAATTGAACCGGCGCAACATTAACGAGTGCTTCACGCGCACCGTAGCTCTGAGCGGTTGCTCCAGCCGATGCAACCAATAATGAGACTAACGCAGTAACCTGCAAACACCATGTAAAACGTTTCATAATTCCCTATAAAAACCCGCGGGTGCAGAGCAACCGCGGGTCTTTTAACTCGCTTGGATTCAGATTATTGAGTCAGTTTAAACTGACCTTTCATGATCGCCGAGTGACCTGGGAATGTGCAGTAAAACATATAGTCTCCACCTGCGCTCATTCCTTCAGTAGAAAAAGTCACACTCGTTGATTCACCACCACCGATAACATCAGTTGCAGCAATCACTTTATCCGAGTCAGGCACGTATTGGTTATCTAGGCCTGCCGACATACCTTGTTGCACTACTGACTGCATATCGCTTGATTTGCTCAACACCCAGTTGTGACCCATTACTTTCTTACCCATTTTGCCTGAGTGTTCTAAAGTAAGGGTTACTTCAGAACAGCTAGCAGGTACAGAAAGTTCACTTTTATCATAACGCATGTTATCCGTACCAGTGATTGTAAGTTCACATTCGTTAGCAAGTGCTGAGTTTGCGACTAACAACACTGAACCCGCGATTAAAGCTTTTAACAAACGCATTGCATTACCTCTCATTTTGAGACCAAAATACACTCAGATCATACGCAATTGAGCTAAATTAGATTACTGAGTAAGCGATTTTATGACAAAAAAGATAGATGACAGTTTTCAAACATCTCTCGCACAAGGCGGTGAGAACACTACACAACCTTTCAAGCCGATTATCCCGGGTATTTTTACATCAACGACCTATCAAAGAGATGAGGATAATCAATATCGTAGCGGAAGAGTCTATTCTCGCGCCGATAATCCAACTTACGATGCGCCAGAAAAGTTAATCGCTCAACTAGAGCACGCCGCCGACGCGAAACTATTTGCCTCGGGCATGGCAGCCGCGACCGCTGTATTTCAAGCACTGAAGCCCGGCGACACGGTATTGGCGCCAGACATCATGTACTGGGCATTACGTAATTGGTTAAAGGGTTTGGCAACCGATGCCGGGCTTAACGTTCACTTTGTCGATATGACGCAACTCGATAAAGTCGAAAATAAAGTCACGCAGCTCCAACCCAAACTGATTTGGCTCGAAACGCCCGGCAACCCGATGTGGACCGTGAGTGACATTCGCGCCATTGCCGATATTGCTACGCAACATGGCGCGCGAGTAGCTGTCGATTCAACCGTAGCCACACCGATACTAACACGTCCACTCGAATTGGGCGCTGATATCGTTATGCATTCTGCGACTAAGTATCTGAACGGCCACTCTGATGTTATCGCCGGCGCACTCGCCACGCGAGAAAAAGATGATTTCTGGCAGCGTATTTTGGCAATACGTGCACAAGGCGGCGCAGTACCGTCCCCGATGGATGCAGCTCAGCTATTACGAGGGATGCGTACTTTATATCTGCGTGTGCGCGAAAGCTGTGACTCGGCCATGTTTCTTGCTGAGCAATTGGAGCAACACCCCATGGTTTGCGAAGTGCTCTACCCAGGGTTACCGTCTTTTACTGGTTATGCAATCGCCCTTAAACAAATGCAAGGCGGCTTTGGTGGCATGCTATCGATTCGATTAGTCGGGGGCGAGCACCAAGCGGTCGGCACTGCTGCCAAAACACGGCTATGGCACCGCGCCACCTCGCTTGGCGGCGTCGAGAGCCTCATTGAGCATCGTGCCAGTATTGAAGGGTCGGGCACGCCTGTACCCGACGACTTACTCAGGCTGTCTGTTGGCATTGAGCGAAAAGAAGATTTACTCGCCGATTTAGTTCATGCCATCGAGGCGTCAGCTTAAATGCTGACGCGCTTGTAACGACGGTACTCAGGTGACCAGAAGTTTTTCTCAATACGTTGCTTGAGTACCTCATCGTCGATTTCAAGCGCAACGCCCTCTTCTTGTGCCACTTTCGCAACCGCAAAGGCAATGTCTTTACTCAATTGAGCCAGCTCGGTAAAACCGGGTAATAAGTTCTTATTCTTACCGTTGGCGCTCGGCGAGGCTTTCGCCAGCGTCTTGCTGGCCACTCGGAACATCTCATCACTGACACGTGTCGCCTTCACCGCGATAACACCTAAACCGATGCCCGGAAAGATGTAGCTGTTATTACACTGCGCTATCGGATACGTGGTACCTTCCCACTCAACTTCGCCGAATGGACTGCCGGTTGCGACAATCGCTTTGCCCTGCGTCCACTTAATTACGTCGTGGGGATGCGCTTCAACGTGTTTAGACGGGTTCGATAGTGGGAAAATAATCGGCTGCTCCACGTAACGTGCCATCGTGGTAATTACTTGTTCAGTGAATAACCCCGCCTGACCCGAAACACCAATCAATACATCCGGTTCAGCACAATGAATCACATCCAACAGCGACGGATAGTCGCCACTGTATTGCCAGTCTTTTAGGCTATCAATCGGTTGCGCTAACGCCTGCTGGAAGTCACGTAGGTCACTCATGCTATCGACTACTAAGCCATAGCGGTCGACCATGAAAATCTGCTTTTTAGCTTGTTCTTCGCTCAGCCCTTCAGCAACCATCTGAATCATCACTTGTTCAGCGATACCACAACCGGCCGACCCTGCGCCAACAAACACGACTTTCTGCTCACTCAGCTTTTTGCCTTTCTGACGACACGCAGCGAGCAACGTACCGACTGTGACAGACGCAGTGCCTTGAATATCATCGTTGAAACAACACACTTCATCACGATAGCGGCGAAGCAACGGCATTGCATTAGGCTGGGCGAAGTCCTCAAACTGCAACATGACGCCCGGCCAACGCCGTGTTACTGCCTTGATGAACTTCTCTAAGAACTCATCATACTGCTCTTGATTGATGCGTTTGTGACGTGCGCCCATATACATCGGGTCATTCAGCAATTTTTCATTATTCGTGCCGACATCAAGCATCACGGGCAGCGTATACGCTGGACTGATGCCGCCGCAGGCAGTGTAAAGCGACAGTTTACCAATGGGGATGCCCATCCCACCGATGCCTTGGTCACCCAAACCAAGAATACGTTCACCGTCGGTGACCACGATAACTTTAACTTTTTGCTTGGTCGCATTGCGTAAAATATCGTCGAGCTGATCGCGCTCGGAATAGGAGATAAACAAGCCTCGTGAACTGCGATAAATATCAGAGAATTTTTCGCACGCATCGCCTACTGTAGGAGTATAAATAATCGGCATCATTTCTTCTAAATGATCGGTCAGCAAGCGATAAAACAAGGTTTCGTTGTTATCTTGAATGGCGCGCAAATAGATATGCTTATTGAGTGGAGTCTCAAAGCTTTTATACTGCATATAGGCACGTTCGGCCTGTTCTTCAATGGATTCATAACGGGGCGGTAACAAGCCCGTTAAGTTAAATGCCGCTCGCTCTTCTTTACTAAACGCGCTGCCTTTATTCAGCAACGGTGTTTCTAACAACGATGGTCCAGCATAGGGAATATACAAAGGACGTTTTTGTTCGTCAGACATGCGCTCGGACTCCTAAACCAAGATAAATTGACTGCCGAGATGATAGCAGAAAATCCAGCGGTTAGGTTGAACGAAACACACACTCAAAAAACAGGACTGACCAGATGCGGTTAATCTCCTATAATAATAGATGAACTTATTCGACAAGAAACCAGTATCTGATGCACAATAGATTAAATTTTTTAGAACTTAAGAGTTATGGATAACTGTACGCTATCAGACGAGGCGTTTCTTAACGCAATTAAACAAGGCGAGTTTTCTCGAGATAGTACCGATCACAGTTGGCACTTGCGTTTGGCATGGATACATTTAAAACGTGCACCTTGGCCGATCGCACTTGCCGAGGTGGTCGCCACGTTGCGTGCCAACCAACATATCATGTCATTGAACGAACGCTATCATCATACCTTAACGGTCGCGACACTACGTATTATGAGCCAACGTTTAAGCGAGCAACCCTGCTCTGACTTCACAGAGTTTAAACAACAGAACGCTGACTTAGTCAACGACTTAAAAGCCGTACTCGCACAGCACTATAAGCCAGAGACACTGGACTCACCAACAGCCAGACGTACGTTCGTGAGCCCGGATAAGAAACCGCTTTAGCCTTACTTCGTCACTAAGTGAACAAGCGTAAACACTAATAGAGCCACGTTAGCTAACCAACCCAACATAAAAAAGTAGCTACGCGGACTCGGATTTTTGTTTGTCGCTATCACATAATAAAGAATCATGTGAAGAATACGCGCGACCGCAAAAAAGCCCGTCAGTAAAGCGGTCCAAAACGGGTTGGCGCCACTTAGTACGGCTAAAAATACCGTGCCTAACATGACACTTAAGTTTTCGATGCTGTTTTGGTGCGTGCGCCACGCTCTAAAGGTAAAACTCTCATGGCCTTGTTGCTGAGGCGGCTTGCCTGGAATTGCACCGTCTTCTTTTGCTTTCCTACCACTGGCAATCAACCATTGTAGTAGGACCGTTGCCAATATCACTGCAAGGGCAATAAAGGTTCCATTGTACGCTTCAAACATGGCTCTTCCTTATAAGTTAAGTTGCCACCGTTTTGCCACCCGACGCACCGCTTCGACATTTTCTGAAGCGTGGATGGTTATCGGTGTTTCGTCAAACTGACGTTTTAGTTCTAAATGCTGACTTAACCACTGTACCATTGCTTCGCCCGAATGGATCGTTTTTGCGCCACTGAAATATTCACTGATCGCATCGCTAATCAGTGGAAAGTGAGTACATCCTAACAGCACAACGTCTGGCCGCTCTAGCGCGCTAAAGTAATGCTCAAAGGTGGCATGTAAAATCGCGCCGTCGTAAAGTTCCTCCTCGACAATCGGCACAAACAAAGGCGTCGCCATCGCCGTGGCATGCTCAAAACCAAGCTGCTTTATACGCCGTTGGTATTCGCCGGATTGAATCGTCGAGCGTGTTGCAATCACCAGTACCTGGCTTTCATGGTCTACTTCGGTTGCTTGTTCAAGCGCCATCACGCCCGGCTCTAACACCCCATACACGGGTTTATTAGAAAACTTCTGCATGGTTTCCAGCGCCACTACACTGACCGTATTACAGGCAACGATTAAGGCATCGACATCGGTACCGTTAAAAAACTCGACCGCTTCGAGTGCGTAGCGAGTCACGGTATTACTATCCTTACTACCGTAGGGTACGCGCGCCGTGTCTCCAAAATAGAGTAATTCGGAAAAATAACGACTCCGTTGCAATGAGCGGGCAACAGTCAAACCGCCCACCCCGCTATCAAAAACGCCTAACTTCACTGAGGCTCCTTACAAAGTAATACGTTTAAGACGTAACGCATTAGAGATCACAAAAACACTTGAGAGCGCCATAGCGCCTGCGGCTAGCATTGGTGACAGCGTAATGCCCCAAAACGGGTACAATAAGCCTGCCGCCACTGGAATCAACGCCGTATTGTAGGCGAACGCCCAAAATAAATTTTGGCGGATATTGCGCATGGTCTGACGCGATAGACTGAATGCATTACGCACTCCATTCAAGTCATCTGACATCATCACTACATCAGCACTTTCGATCGCCACGTCTGTACCTGTTCCAACGGCAATACCGATGTCCGCAGCCGCCAGTGCGGGCGCATCATTAATACCGTCACCGACAAAAATGAGCTTACCGTGCTGAGCTTGCAGCTTTTCCACCGCAGCCACTTTGCCATCGGGCTTAACACCGGCCACCACGTCACTGATACCAAGTTCTTTTGCTACTTTTTGTGCGGTCGCCTCGGCATCGCCGGTGACCATCGCGGTACGTATGTTCTGTTCCGCTAAATGTTCAATCAAAGTCTTGGCCGAAGGTCGAATAGGATCAGCGACCGAGAACACCGCGGCTAGCTGGCCATCAATGGCTACATAAAGGGGCGTTTGACCATTGCGCTCGATGGTTTGAGTCTGTTTCTGCGCGTTGTCAACTGCAATAGACTGCTCGTCCATTAAGGTACGTGAGCCGACTAATAGCGCTCGATCATCAACCTCGCCCTCAACACCAAGGCCTGCTAGAGCATTAAAGTTATTCGGTTGGATCAACTGCTTGCTTTGTTCTTCAGCGTAATTAACCAGCGCCTGAGCCGTTGGGTGCTCTGAGCGTTGCTCTAGACTCGCCGCTAGCATTAACGCATCATTATCGGCTTGTATTGCCTCCCAGCTCACCACCTCGGGGTGACCCGCGGTCAGCGTTCCAGTCTTATCAAATACTACAATACGCGCGTTCTCAATTTGCTGTAACGCACTGCCTTGTCGAAACAATACGCCCTCATCGGCACCTCGCCCGGTGCCAACCATGATCGAAGTCGGTGTAGCAAGCCCCATAGCACAAGGGCAGGCAATAATGAGTACCGCTACTGCGTTAATTAAGGCAAACGTGAGCGCATTGTCGCCTTTAGCAAAGAACCACACCAAAAAGGTTAATGCCGCCGCCGCCATAACCGCTGGGACAAACCACAGCGTGATGCGGTTAACGGTATCTTGAATAGGTAGCTTCGCGCCTTGTGCTTGTTCAACCATGCGGATAATTTGCGCCAGCACCGTAGTTTCGCCTATCGCAGTTGCTTTAAAGCGGAAACTTCCCTGCTGATTAATGGTGCCGCCAACCACCTTGTCGCCGGTTTCTTTCGCGACAGGCTCGGCCTCGCCGGTAATCATCGACTCATTCACATAACTGTCGCCACTCACGATGGTGCCATCGACAGGCACCTGCTCGCCCGGACGTACTTCGATAATATCGCCTTTACTCAGTGACTTAATATCAACAGTCTCGCTACTGTCGTCGTCACTGACACGACGCGCCGTTTTGCTTTGTAAGTTCAATAAGCGTTTAATCGCATCGGACGTGTGACTTTTCGCTCGCGCTTCTAGAAAGCGACCAGCCAAAATCAACGTTACTATCACTGCGGAGGCTTCGAAATAGACATTCACCGCATGCGCAGGAAGCCACTGTGGCATGAGCGTGGCGACAACCGAATATCCCCACGCAGCCGTCGCACCTAGCACGACAAGTGAATTCATATCAGGCGCACGACGCAGTAGCGCAGGAATACCTATTTGATAAAAGCGACGCCCAGGCCATGCCAACACCACTGTTGTCAGCAGCATTTGTATCCAAAAATTGGTGGTTTGGCCTAAGCTGGAGTCAACCCACTCGCCAAATGCTGGGATCAAATGGCTGCCCATTGCAATAACAAAAACGGGCAAGGTAAACAGCACTGCGATGATCAGGTCGCGCTTTAATTGTTTAAATTCGTTCGCCTTTTGCTGCTCTTGTCGCGCCATTTCCGCCTCGCGATCGACAATTGCATGGGCGTCATAACCTGCGTCCCTTATCGCCTGAATCGCATCCTCTTTTGATGCGGTGACTAGCGTCATTTCTGCGGCATCAGACGCTAAGTTAACACTTACATCCTCAATACCTTTGACACTATTTAACGCTTTATCAACGCGACTCGCACAGGAGCCGCAGTTCATTCCTTCGACCGATAAACGTATTTGTGTGCGTGCCATACTGCCCTCTATTCGTTTGAGGAGTGTTTACCGGTGATTCCAAGTAGTAGCCAGAATACAGCTAACTGGGCAATTTCGAGGTACCGTTGAATTGCGCCTCGAACCGGTTCGAGATTTTCGGTTGGCATGATGAAAAAGCCTAACCCGATAATGATCGCCAATAACACAAAGACAATTCGCAACACCCAATGCGCGCGAGGGGTAAAGGCGAGCAACAACGTACCGGCGGCAAAGCCCAAGTAACTTAGAATACCGATCCAATTGTGAATCGTCTGCGATGCCGAACCGTCAATCGGACAACCCGCATCGCAAGGCGCAAGCGCTGCGCCCAAATAAGCAAAGGGGTAAAAGAACAGTAATGCGTAGCCGAGTGCACTGATACCCTCAACACGTACTCGGCTACGCGCAGACACCAAGAAACTTAACACCACAATCGCAAAGGGTACAAAGCCCACCCAGCCTAGAACGCCGGCTGCCGTTGTGCCGGTGGCATTAATTTCGCTGATGTATTGGCTCATGTGGCTGTAATCGGGTTTAACCCAGCTTGCCACCAACAGTAAGCCCAGCCAAAAAATCGATACCACCACAAGTTGTGGCGTCATCGCTTGTTTTGCGGACGTGTGATCGGGTGTTGATGTCTGCACTGTTGCTCCTTATTTTTTAAGTTTAACGGCGGTACCGCTGACGCTGACCATCATCATAGCACCTTTTTGACCAACCACTTCATAGTCGATATCAATGCCAATCACCGCATCAGCGCCTAATAACTTGGCTTTTTCTTCAACCTCTGCAAACGCAATTTCACGCGCCCGGGTCATCTCACGTTCATAAGCGCCAGCGCGTCCGCCGACGATGTCGCGTACCGCACCAAAAATATCTTTGAATACATTGGCACCTAGGATCGCCTCACCTACCACAATATCGAGATACTGTTCTACTTCATGACCCTGGATGGTTGCAGTTGTTGTTTTTATCATCTCATTCTCCTTCGAGTTGTCTGGAATAATCCTAACGAATCCTATTTCGAACTGGCAATTAAATCGATACTATAGTTGTAACGATAAGTGTCCTCTTTTTATAACAGGTGTGCAATGTTTCGAGTGCTAGGCAGTAGTGGTGGGCTCAGCGGTAACCCGCAAAAAGGGTCGACCTGCATCCAATTAAACGGTGAAACGCTCATTGATGCCGGAACCGGCTTATCGTCGCTACAACTCAGCGAAATGAAAGCCATTCGCCATATTTTTTTGACCCATGCCCACATGGACCATATCGCTGCTCTGCCAACTTTCGTCAGTAACCTATTTGACCAAAGTCGTTTACCGCTCAAAGTGTATGGCCTCGCCCATAGCTTAGCGCGCCTTAAACAGCATATTTTTAATAATGATATTTGGCCCGACTTTACTCAGGTGCAAGATAACGGCACGTCCATGCTCGAGTTGGTGGAGATTAAGCCAGGCCAAGTCATTGAGCATCAAGGCATGACGCTCACCGCGTTCGAAGTGCCACACGCCATACCCACCATTGGGTACGCAGTGCAACAACCCAAAGTCAGTGAACACTCACATTTTGTTTTTTGTGCCGACTGCATCGTGACCGACGCCCTTGTCTCAACGCTCAATGAATTACCGCCCATTAGCACACTGATGGTGGAATGTTCGTTCCCAGACAGACTGGAGGAAGTTGCGGTCAAAACCCAACACATGACACCGTCATTAGTCAGCCGCTTATTAGAGCGACTCGAAAAGCCGCCACGCAACGTCTGGATAACACATCTTAAACCGAGCTATGAGGAAGAGCTCCGCGACGTATTACGCGCAGAGCCCTGGCATGTGCTTTAGTTAGTCAGTAATCACTTGCATTTTTACATCAATGATACCGACATCGAGGTCGGCAATTTCGTCAAAAGCGGAACGGGAAAGATCAATAATACGCCCTTTGATAAACGGACCCCGGTCATTGATTTTCACCACCACCGACTCACCATTGGCGAGATTGGTCACACGCACCAAGGTGCCGAACGGCAAGGTTTTATGTGCTGCGGTATCGTCAAAATGGCTGTAACGCTCGCCACTGGCGGTGGTGCGAAATTGATACTTCATCGCATAATAAGACGCCTTACCAGTCTCTACCTGACCCACCAAATGCGCTGGGCTATGCGTTGGAATAGAACTACACGCCGACATCAATAGCGACACCATACCAAGCCATACGTATTTCATTATTATCTCCGCTTAATTGAACCGCGCGTAGCATACGCGATTCCGCCAACCGCTTCTGTAAAGGCTCGGTAAGGTTTATGCAAAGCTCTGCGTCAGGCATAAAAAAAGCGAACCCGGAGGTTCGCTTTTTGCGACTATGGGAACAACTAACCCATCAACTTACCGATATTCTTCAATACTCGGGCACGAGCACATCAGGTTACGGTCGCCATATACGTCATCAATACGATTTACGGTTGGCCAGAACTTGTCGTAGCTTACCGCGTCAACCGGATAGGTTGCGGTGTGACGGTCGTATGGACGATCCCACTCAGCATCGGTGATGTCGGCGAGCGTGTGCGGTGCATTAACCAACGGGTTGTTGTCTTGCGGCCATTCGCCTGCGGCGATTTTGTCGGCTTCTTGCTTGATGCAAACCAACGCTTCAATAAAGCGATCGAGTTCCGCTTTAGATTCAGATTCCGTTGGCTCAACCATGATGGTGCCCGCAACTGGGAAGCTCATCGTTGGTGAGTGGAAGCCGTAATCCTGCAAACGCTTAGCCACATCAATCTCGGCAATACCCGCGTCTTCTTTCATTTGACGCAAGTCGATGATGCATTCGTGCGCAACGCGGTTGTTACGGCCACGGTACAAGATCTTGAAGTGCTTGCTGAGTTTCTCGGCAACGTAGTTAGCATTCAGAATCGCAGTTTCTGACGCTTCACGTAAACCACGACCGCCCATCATCGCGATGTACATCCACGAAATAGGCAAAATGCTTGCACTACCATAAGGTGCTGCTGATACCGCGCCATTACCCAACTCAGTGGTCTTCAAGTTGATGATGCTGTGGTTTGGCAAGAACGGTTTTAAGTGCTCTTTCACGCCAATCGGACCCATACCTGGACCGCCACCACCGTGTGGGATACAGAAGGTCTTATGTAGGTTCAAGTGCGATACATCCGAGCCAATATAGCCTGGAGAAGTAACACCCACCTGCGCGTTCATGTTGGCACCGTCCATGTAAACTTGGCCACCAAACTCGTGAACTAGCTCACAAATTTCGCGGATGCCTTCTTCATACACACCGTGTGTCGATGGGTAGGTCACCATGATGCATGACAGGTGATCGCCCGCCTCTTCGGCTTTAGCTTTCAGGTCTGCCATATCCACGTTACCGTTTTTATCGCAATCAACCACGACCACTTTCATGTTCATCATCTGTGCTGAAGCCGGGTTGGTACCGTGCGCTGAGCTTGGGATCAAGCAGATATTACGGTGACCTTCACCACGGCTTTCGTGGTATTTCTGAATCGCCAATAAGCCAGCATACTCGCCCTGCGCTCCTGAGTTCGGTTGCATTGAAAGCGCATCGTAACCGGTGATATCAACCAACCACTCAGACAATGATGAAATCATTTCTGCGTAGCCTTGCGCTTGCTCGACAGGGCAGAATGGGTGCAACTGAGCAAACTCAGGCCAAGTCACTGGGATCATCTCAGCGGTGGCGTTCAGCTTCATGGTGCATGAACCCAAAGAGATCATTGAGTGGTTCAATGCTAAATCTTTGTTTTCCAGCTTTTTGATGTAACGCAGCATCTCGGTTTCTGAGTGATACTCGTTAAATACGGGGTGCGTTAGGTAGTCCGATTCGCGTACCAATTGCGCTGGAATTGATTCGACTTCTTTGCTCGCTACGCGGCTATCGAGGACTTCAACATCCAGACCATGGTCATCACCGAACAAGACGTTAAATAGAACTTCAACGTCTGCACGTGTTTTGGCTTCGTCCATGCTGATACCAAACACGGCTTCACCGTCATTACGCAGGTTAATGCCAGCCGCTTTAGCGCGCGCCAACACGTCGGTCGCGTTCTCTTTCATCTCAAAAGTCAGCGTATCAAACCAATGTGCGTTGGTGAT
Source organism: Idiomarina sp. UBA3162 (assembly GCF_002364475.1). Lineage (NCBI taxonomy): Bacteria > Pseudomonadati > Pseudomonadota > Gammaproteobacteria > Alteromonadales > Idiomarinaceae > Idiomarina > Idiomarina sp. UBA3162. The sequence goes on along the minus strand of NZ_DEYI01000019.1, from coordinate 89,405 downwards.
TTGCACGCCTTTATCTTGCATGCCCAGCGCCACGATATCGGTTAATCGGTGGATACGGTTAGCAATGCGACGCAAGCCTTGTGGGCCATGATACACCGCGTAAAACGATGCCATGTTGGCCAGTAATACCTGCGCGGTACAGATGTTCGAGTTAGCCTTCTCGCGACGAATATGCTGTTCGCGAGTTTGCATTGCCATACGCAACGCAGGGCGACCACGTGAATCTTTAGACACACCAATGATACGGCCGGGCAGTGAACGTTTGAACTTATCACGAGTTGCAAAGAATGCGGCGTGTGGACCACCATAGCCCATTGGTACACCAAAGCGTTGTGCGTTACCAAATACGATATCCGCACCCATTTCTCCCGGAGATTTCAGCATCAACAAGCTCATCAGATCGGAAGCCACCGAAACAATCGCTTTCTTCTCTTGTAGCTCGCCAATCAGCTGTTCAATGTTGTGCAGTTCGCCGGTTTTGTCGGGGTACTGCAATAACGCACCAAACACATCGTGGTCAGATGCTTCGCGCGCCGGGCCGACAATAATGTCAAAGCCAAAGTATTCAGCGCGAGTTTTCACCACGTCGATGGTTTGCGTGTACACGTTGTCCGCAATGTAAAACGCGTTTGATTTTTTGTTTTTCGATACTCGCTTCGCCATCGCCATTGCTTCGGCAGCTGCCGTGGCTTCATCAAGCAATGAGGCACTCGCAAGATCTAAACCGGTTAAGTCCATGGTCATTTGTTGGAAGTTCAATAAGGCTTCTAAACGACCTTGTGCGATTTCGGGCTGGTAAGGCGTGTATGCGGTATACCAACCTGGGTTTTCTAATACGTTACGCAAAATAACGTTGGGCGTTACCGTATCGTAGTAACCCATACCAATGTACGAGGTAAAGATCTGGTTCTTTTTCGCAATGGCTTTGAGTTCAGCCAATGCTTCACGCTCAGTTTTAGGCTCGCCGACTTTTAAAAAGGGGTCGCGTAAAATAGAGCCTGGAACCGTATCTTTGGTCAACGCTTCTAAAGTATCTACGCCAAGCTCTTTGAGCATGGCTTGCTGCTCATCATGACTGGGACCGATGTGACGGCCAATAAATTCATCGTGATGTTCTAACTGCGTAAGGGTAGTACTGGTCATTTACCTCGGCCTCGTACAAATTGGGAATCGAACAGTGCAAAAAAACACGGAACCCCGGAGCATGCCGGGGTCCTTCACTTTCCTTGTGGCGTTACATTAACGCTTAATCTTCGTCGATAGACGCTTCATACGCGTCGGCGTCGAGCAAGTTACCTAGCTCACCGCTGTCTTCCGCTTTAATGCGGAACAACCAACCGTCACCATACGGGTCGTTGTTGACGTTTTCTGGCGCGTCTTCAAGGTCTTCATTAATCGCGATAACTTCACCGCTAATCGGTGCGTAGATGTCTGAAGCTGCTTTAACAGACTCCGCAACCGCTACGTCATCGCCGACTGACACTTTGTCACCCACTTCGGGTAACTCAACAAACACCATGTCGCCCAAAAGGTCTTGCGCGTGCTCGGTGATACCGATAGTGAAAGTGCCATCGCCTTCGTCACGTACCCACTCGTGAGTTGACGCATATTTAAGATCCGCTGGAATGTTGCTCATAACTCTATCCTTCTCAATCCAACTGCCGCTGGCAGGTTGTCTGACTATTTAACTAAATTCTGACGCTATTATAAAACAGATTGACCGTTTCGCACGAATGCAGGTTTCACAACCTTCACAGTGACCTGTTTTTTGCGCATCTCAACTTGTGCGGTATCACCCACGTTCGCAGGCACGCGTGCCATTGCGATTGAAAAACCAAGTGATGGTGAGAATGTACCAGAAGTGATGACACCCTCGCCACCATCAACGATCACTTTCAGACCGTGGCGCAGGACACCTTTGTCTTCCATCACCAAGCCAACCAGTTTGTGGTGACCGGCTTGTTTTTGCTGTTCGAGCGCTTGGCGACCAATAAAGTCGCGGTCAGTCGGTTCAAATGCAACACTCCAGCCCATATTTGACTCAAGTGGGGTGACCGACTCATCCATGTCTTGTCCGTAAAGGTTCATACCGGCTTCTAAACGCAACGTATCGCGCGCACCTAAACCACAAGGGGCCACGTCAGCAGCGAGTAGTTGCTTCCACAAATCATTGACTTGGTCAGCAGGCACGATGATTTCGTAACCTTTTTCGCCTGTGTAGCCCGTGGTTGCGATGAATAAATCGCCCACTTGCTTACCCAAGAAAGGCTTCATGCCTTCGATGGTTGCGAAGTCTTCGCTGCTCAACACAGCTTTTAACTTAGCTTCTGACTCGGGGCCTTGCACGGCGATCATCGCCATGTCGTCACGTTCGTTAATGGTGACATCAAAGTCAGCAGCGACTTTTTCGATCCAACCGAGGTCACGTTCGCGAGTCGCTGAGTTAACCACTAAACGGTAAGAGGTGTCGCTAAAGTGATAAACAATCAGGTCATCAATGACGCCGCCCTGCTCGTTCAGCATGCTGGTGTACTGCGCCTTGCCTTCGGTTTTTAATTTAGCAACGTCGTTGACTAATAAGTAGCGTAAGAACGCTTGGGCTTGCTGCCCCGCTACATCAACAATGGTCATGTGCGACACGTCGAACATGCCGCAAGAACGGCGAACGGCGTGGTGCTCTTCAATTTGTGAGCCATAGTTCAACGGCATATCCCAACCGTGAAAATCGACCATTTTTGCGCCGGCTTCAACGTGCGCATCATAGAGCGGAGTTCTGCTGCCCATAAGACATCCTTTTGCTTTAAATTTAGCCAGTAATATGGGCGCAAATTATAGGCGTCTTGCACTTAAGTTTAAAATCAATAATGCTTATAATTGCATTTATTTTTTAAATACCCGAAACGTTAACTATTTAAGCATTTAATTTATGAAACATTTATCCACGGATGCCCTGCGCAGTTTCGTTGCAGTGATTGAGTTTGGAGGCATTACCGCCGCCGGCGAACGTTTAGGTCGCTCACAACCGGCCATCTCGATCCAAATCAAAAAACTGGAGCAACAATTAGGTGCTGAATTATTGCAGCGCCAAGGGCAACGCTTATCGCTCACCCCCGATGGCGAGCGCGTTTACGATTATGCGCAACGTATTATCAGTTTACATGAGCAACTGCTTGCGCAGTTTCAGCCGCAAGCGGTATCCGGTGATATCCGGCTGGGGATTACCAGCGAATTCGCGTCGAGCTTGTTACCCAACGTGCTGGGCCAGTTCGCGCAGGTTTATCCACAAATCGCATTGCAGGTCACCTCGGCATTGAGCAAGGATCTCTTTGCGGGTTTAGGTGAGCGTTTTGATATGATTTTGGCGCTCAGGGAGCAACGTAACCCCAACGACATGCTGTTACAAAACGATGCCTTAGTCTGGGTCGGCACACCCGCTGCATTTGAGCAACGCCCGCTACCATTGGTCGTTGCACCGGAAGGCTGTATCTATCGCAAACGGGCTGAACAAGCGTTGCAACGTGCGCGCATCGATTATCGCATTAGCTATACGAACTCAGACTACTCCGGCTTAACCGCCGCCCTAAACAGTAACTTAGGCGTTACGGTACTCGCCAAAAGTACCATTCCGGATAGCCAAAGCTTAATCAGTAGTCCACAGTTGAAGGAACGATTACCTTCACCAGGCGATATTAATATCGTATTACGTTTGGATAGCCGTGCGTCATCCGCAGCAAAACAGCTTGCCGAGTACCTAAGCGCTCGGATTTAACTCGGCGCTTAGCGGCCGAGCGCGACCTCTGCTAACTTTTGTTTGAGCGGCGTGATTCGCTCTGCGGCGAGAAACCCAAGCGAGCGAACCGCTTTGATTAACGGATTCGACGTACCAAAACCTCGTTTAAACAGCTCCATCGCTGCGATCATCGTTTGTGTATCGGCTTTGCGCTCGCGTTGATAACGCCCAAGGCTACGGGTCAGGCTATTCAGGTCCGCTAGCTCACGCTGCTTTAAGTTCTCTAATAGGCAAACGCAGTCCGCAAACCCTAAATTAGCGCCTTGTCCCGCAAGGGGGTGAATGGTGTGCGCGGCATCACCTACCAACACGACGCGTTGCGCATGCCACTGTTGTGCATATTGCATACGTAGAGGAAAGCCTTTCACATCAGAAATCAGCTCAGCTTCGCCTAGGCACCGTCCACTTTCGGCGGTTACAAACTGCGCCAGCTGTGCCTTATTCGCTAAGCGCGCCTGCGCCAGTGAGCTATCCATACTCCACACAATAGATACGACATCGGCATCAGGAGTTGGCAGTAAGGCTAATGGCCCCGTGGGTAAAAACACTTGGCGTGCAACACCGTTGTGCAGTTTCTCCATACGGAGGTTCGCAACTACGCCCACTTGCTCGTAATCCCAAAATCGCACCGATAAACCCGCTTGTTGTCGCAATCGCGAGCGTCCGCCGTCAGCGCCAATAACCAAATGAGCTTGCGCGCGTTGTTGCGCTCCGTACTCAATTTCTGCAGGCTGATGTGCGCTACCACTGTCACGCAAGCGCCATTGTGCGGTTTTCGCAATCACAACACCGGCGGCTTCTGCGCGTTGCCACAAAAAGTGCTCGAGCGCTCGGTTTTCTGTAATCGCGCCTAAGTCTTCGGCATTAGCCTCGGTTGCTGAAAAATGAATGTCGGCCGGGCTGTCTTTATCCCATACATGCATATCGGTATAGGGACCGACGCGAAAAGCACTGACCAACGGCCAGACACCTAACTCATCGAGTAACGCTCGGCTACGATGATTAAGTGCGCTAACACGCAATTCTAACTCATTGGGTAATGCGGGCTGCTCATGCTGCTCAATCACCATCACGGAGCGACCCTGTTGCTTTAGTCCTAGCGCCATGGTGAGCCCGATCATGCCGCCACCGATGACAATCACATCGTAATTCATGACTTCATTCCCATGGTAAGTCGTGCAAAGCGACTACGTAACGGTGCGCAGTGCTGTAACGTCATTAAAGCTAAGTTGCGTGGCACCACCATCAAGCGATTATTATTTGAGAAACCCCGCACTAAGCCGTCCGTCAAGTTGATGATGGCGTCATAATCCCGCGTGCGTGACTGCTGATAAGCATCAAGCACGGCAAATGCTCCCGGATCAACTGCCTCTGTGAGCACTTGCACAAGGCATTCCACATCACGTAAACCCAGATTAAAGCCCTGACCCGCGATTGGGTGCAATGCGTGCGATGCATTGCCGATAATCACTGTTCGGTGATAGGTCGAGCGCAATGCCTTTTTAAGTTGTAGTGGATAGAACACCGGCTCTGAACGGGCTGTAAGGCGCCCTGCGCGGTAGCCAAACGCGCGCTGACAGCGGGTCAAAAATTCCGCGCTACTCCATTGTTTCGCGGTCTCGGCCTGTTCCGGATTGAAGGTCCAGACGAGCGATGCCTGTTGGTTTGCCATGGGCAGAAGTGCCATGGGACCAAACTCGGTAAAGCGTTCGTACGCCCAGCCTTGCAAATCACGATCGAGTTTAACGGTACTGATACAGCCAATTTGTTGGTAATCCTCAACCTGCCAAGGTAACTGGCATAACGAGCGGATCTTTGAGTTCTGTCCGTCCGCACCAATCACGAGCTGAGCATCGATGACTGCACCGCTTACGGTTTCAACCTGCACTTTGTCGGTCTCGTGATGCAGCTGTTCAACTGACTCTCCCGCTAACCAGGTGACGTTATCCAGTTGCTGACAGGCTAAATAAAAGCGATTAACGAGCTCTGCGGCGGATACGACATAGCCTAATGCGTCTACCTGCTCTTGCTCTGCATGGATTTCTGTCGCCCCTAAGTAGCCCTTATCGCTAATATGGATATGTCGAATGGGCGTGGCATCGGTCAGCTCGCCCAATACGCCAAGCCGTTGTAGTCGCGCAGCCGAAGCAGCTGCAAGAGCAATAATACGCTTATCGTTAGGTGGCCCCTCTAAGCGCGGTTCGCACACCACGACCTGCCAATCTGGACGTTGTCGCGCCAGCATCACACCGGTCAAAGCGCCGACCAAACTACCGCCGGCAATGACAACGTCAGCTGTTATTTGTTTTGCATCCAAGACTCTATCTCTTCAATAGTTTTTGGTACGGCTTGAGTCATGTTTTCAAAGCCGTCCTCTGTCACAATTAAATCGTCTTCGATTCGCACGCCGATGCCGCGCCAGCGTTCATCGACGCCTGATTCACGTGAAATATAAATGCCCGGTTCGACCGTTAGCACCATACCGGGTTGGAATGTAAGCGGCTCGCCATCGGTCGACTTATAGCGACCCACATCATGAACGTCTAATCCTAGCCAGTGACCCAGCCCATGAATAAAGAATTTCTTCCAACGGTTGTTGGCAAAGTTCTCTTCGGCATCACCTGACAATATTTCCAATAAAGTCAGCTCATCATTAATGACTTTTGCCGCCGCTTCGGTGGCCGCCTTGAGTGTGTCACCAGGCTTAATGTGCGCAAATGCCGCTTGTTGTGCTTTTAACACGATATTGTAAATCATCGCTTGTTCTTCAGAGAAGCGGCCGTTAACCGGAAACGTACGCGTAATATCCGCAGCATAGCCCTGATACTCTGCCCCCGCATCGACCAGTACTAAATCTCCGTCATGTAGAACGTCACGGTTGTCGGTGTAATGCAAAATGCAAGCATTAGCACCACCGCCACAGATAATGCCATAGGCAGGTGCTGGCGCGCCTTGCATCGCAAACTCATGCTGCAATTCTGCTTCAAGTTGGTATTCCATGGCGCCGGGTTTGCAGAACTTCATGATGCGCTTAAACGCATCACTACTAATACGCGCAGCTTCACGCATCACTGCAAGCTCCTGAGTCGACTTAAATTGCCGCATAGCATCCAATGTCGGACGTAAATCCTCAATACGGTGCGGAGCAACGTACCCTTTGCGTTCATTGGCACGAAGAAAATCAATGGCATCGCGCACTTGTGCTTCAAGCACACTGTCTTCACCCATTAACACAAGCACACTGCTCGCACCATTGAGCAGTTCGCTGACATCATCCTCGAAACTATCAATATCTCGACCCTCGTCGACCGCCAACGCATGCACCGCATTGTGGAAACCTAACCGAAGCCCATGCCAGACCTCGGCCTCTGGATCTTTATTTTGACAAAAAAGAAGACTTCTTGGCTGTCCCTCAATTTTACTCAGTACCAACACGGCATCCGGCTCGTTAAACCCAGTCAGATAATGAAAGTAGCTGTTCTGCCGAAACGGGTACTCTGTATCGTTGCTACGCGTCAGCTCACTGTGTCCCGATACAATTGCGACGGTGTTTTGAGGCATACGAGATAATACTCGTTCACGACGCTGTAAAAACTCATCTTGAGGAATAACCGGTTGCATAGCCGCTCCTATGAAGTCTGTACTTAATGTAACGTTTTTGAATCGGGTTTAGATTGAGCTAGCTCACGTGCACCGAGTTCTGTAAAACACATCATCGCTGATACACGTAAATATTCTACGATTTCAAAGTAAGCGCGCTCGGACTCTTCTGAGTCATCAACTTCAAACTCCAGCTTGGCGATCTCGATCATGTCATCGAGCGCCTCACGCAAGTCACCGCTGGTGGCCGCGATATTCGCTTGGTTAACCCCAAAGCCTACTAAAAATGATTGCACCCAACCCGCTAGCGCATTTAAGCGCTCTTGCAAGGGGGCATTGTCTTCCGGCAACAACAGTTGAAAGCCGAGGTCACGGTCAGCCAAAGCATGTTGAATTTCCGTGGCCTGCTGCTTTAATAACTTGGCAAGTTCCGCAGGTAGTTGTTGACCGTCGTAAATCAGGTCACTGAGCAACCCGTCAAGATCGGGTGAATCGGGCTGTGTACCTGTTGCCACGAGACCAGCCAGTATCCCTTGTACTTCGGCAGGCTGCGGCGTCACATCATGTTGCGCATAAAGTGATGAGATGCGATCATAGTTAAATCGAGCTGTCATAGATATCGTTCTATTTAAAATCTGGTGTTGTCATCCTAACACTCGGCTTTGCAATTCGCTAGCTGACAAACATCGCTAAGACATGCCATAATAAGCATCAGAACGCATGCAGCGCATGCATTTAACACAATGTGTAGCAGGGAGTCGGCATCATGGCGAGTCGCACAATGGACATCACTTTATTGGACCGAAGCTATCGGGTAAACTGTCCGGTAGGTCAAGAAAGTGCTTTGCAAGAAGCGGCTGATGCGTTGAACGAACGGCTTAATGACACAAAAGAACGCACCAATTTGCACAATGTTGAGCAAATTGCCGTCATGACAGCGCTGAACTTGTGTCATGAGTGGATGAACGATCAAAAAGAGCAAGCCGCTAAAACGGCGAAGCTTGAAGAAAAGATTCAATTGCTGCAGGCAACGATTGAACAAGCCATGAGCGAACAACGCGCTCAACGCGGCCCGCAGCGTTAACAGTTTAGGGTTTCCTGGGTCGTACGCTAATAGACGTATGTCCCTGAGCCGATGCTTTTACTTAAGGGGATCACTGGCCCGTCATGAGCAAGCCCGGCACGCACCGGGAAGCCTACGATGGATCCCACTTGCTCCCCGCCTTGAACCAATGGGTTCAAGGGCTACCGTCAGATGGCGGCGTCACCGGGAAACCACCCTTTGTTTGCTTAAAGCCTCACGATTCTCGTGAGGCTTTTTCTTTGGCTACTATCTCACGCACATCCTTGAGCAATTGTTGCGCATCAAAAACAATGCCGTCCTTAATGGTATAACGAATGCCCTGCGTGCGGATCGGCTGGTTATCTTCATTAAGCTTAAAGTGGCCTGTACCATACAGCACTTTAAAGTTCGCTAACGGATTCTCTTTTACAATGACCATGTCCGCCTTTTTGCCAATCGCGACACTGCCGATATCATCATCCATGTTGAGCGCTTCAGCACCGCCCATGGAGGCCGCATAAATAACTTCGAGCGGATTGAGCCCCGCCTCTTGCAGCAGTTCCATTTCTCGGATGTAGCCAAAGCCGTAAATCTTGTAAATGTAACCCGCATCAGAACCCAGCGTGAGTCGACCACCGTGGTTGTGAAAATCATTTAAGAAGGTCATCCATTTTTGGTAATTATGCTTCCAAGCAATTTCATCTTCCGTCGTCCAATCAAACCAATAGGAACCGTGTGCATAGCGGCTTGGCTCAAAGAAATCCCATAAACGCGGTAAGGTGTAATCTTCGTGCCATACTGCTTGACGCTCACGCATTAAGTCTCGTGACGCCTCGTAAATGGTTAACGTCGGATCGATAGTGAAATCGAGTTCAATTAACTCGTCACGCACCGCATTCCATTTTTCAGACCCCGGTTCTGCTGCTTGTTTCCAGAGGCGACCGGCTTCCTCAAAACGATTCTGCTCGTCGTTGTAGTTATAATCAGCCGGGTAGTTCTGAATCGTTTGGTCTTCAAATAATGCCTCGGGTAAGCCATACCAGTGCTCCATCGACGTCAGGCCCAGTCGCGCTGAATCCAATGCATTCATCGATTTCACGTTCAGTTGTGCATGATGCATCATGGTACCTAAACCTTGTTTGTTCGCCTCGTCGAGTGCTGCTTCCATGACACGTCGTGAAGCGCCAAAGAACTTAATCCCTGCTGCGCCCTGCGATTTGATATAACGCACCCAATCGCGAGCTTGCTCAGCCGTATAGATAGGCTCTTCACGTCCCATACCAAATCCTACATACGGTACGATCCGCGGTGCCGTAATGCGGTTATCTGCTGCGCGTTGTTGATGCCATTTCACCCAGTCTAAGCCATTAAAACTGCCGGGCTCACGAATGGTAGTAATGCCATGCGCCAGCCACAATTTGAGTACATATTCAGCGGGAATTCCCTCCGCTGAGCCACCAATATGCGCGTGCATATCAACAAACCCAGGTAAGATGTAATGACCACTAACGTCCATCTCTTTATCACCCGATCTAGCCTCTGGGCGACCGTCGGGTTTAATGGGCACACCGGGATGCCCGACACTGACGATATTTACGATTCGATCATTCTCGATCACGATATCAACCGGTCCCTGTGGTGGTGCACCCTCGCCAGTGACCAAAGTTGCTCCGCGCAAGATCAAGCGCTCATATGGACCTTCGCCGCGATCACGCTCAGGTGCTTTCGGTGGTCCCTGTTGCGCCACTGCACTGGACGCGATGATAAAACCACACAAAAGGCATATCGTTTTTATCATTTTCATAAGGTATGCTCTGTTTCATGTTAAAAAGATCGGAGTAAGCATGACCCGAGATGAATGGCGACGCAAGTTAAAAGCACGTCGAGCCGCTATTTCTGAACCGATGCAACGGCAAGCGAGCCACGATGTTGCCGCTCGTGTTGCAGAGCGCGCACAACAATCATCGGGATACGCTGCCATTTTTTTAAGTTTTGCCAACGAGCTCAATACGACACCGGCTATCGAGGCATTATGGCAAGCCAACATGGCTACCGTGGTGCCTGTCTTACACCCATTTAGCCCTGGTCATTTACTATTTTTAAAGTTAACCCCCGATACGCGACTGACTAAAAACCGATATGGCATAGAAGAGCCACAACTGCGTGTCGACAACGTGGTTCCGCTTAGCGACATTGGTTGTATGTTTATGCCGTTGGTTGGGTTCGATCCACAGGGTAACCGTTTAGGCATGGGCGGTGGTTACTATGACCGCACACTCGCCGCTTGGCGCGCCGGTCGACTACCTCAACTGCAACCGATTGGTATCGCCTACGATGAGCAATATGTTGAACAATTACCAATACAAGCGTGGGATGTGGCGATACCTGAAGTGATCACACCGACACGCCATTGGTGCTTTAAACAAGAGCCTAAGTTTTCTTAGCGATGAGTCATCAAAATAGGTATACTGATGTGCCATCAAGTATCACAACAATCTGTATGGGAACCCCGCTATGTCCGCTTCCGATAAGTTAAAACAACAAGCCGCGCGAGCTGCCATTAAGTATGTCGAGAAAGGCGCTATTGTCGGCGTCGGTACTGGCTCTACTGTTAACTTCTTTATTGATGAACTGGCTAAGATCAAAGACGATATCGAAGGCGCTGTCTCAAGCTCCGACGCCTCAACCGAACGATTAAAACAACATGGCATTGAGGTTTTCGAACTTAACAGCGCCCCCGAGGTTCCTGTTTATATTGATGGCGCGGACGAAATTGACGAACACGGTCAAATGATTAAAGGCGGCGGTGCCGCGCTTACACGTGAGAAAATCGTCGCTGCGGTTGCCAAAAAGTTCGTCTGCATCGCAGATGAAAGCAAATTAGTCGGTCGACTGGGTACATTTCCGTTGCCCGTTGAGGTGATTCCCATGGCACGTTCCTATGTTGCGCGTGAAATAGTCAAACTCGGCGGCGATCCTGTTTGGCGTCAAGGCGTGACCACCGACAACGGTAACTGGATACTTGATGTGCACAACTTCGATATCCTTAATGCCGTTGAACTCGAAGAACAACTGAACAATGTCGTCGGTGTTGTCACCAACGGACTCTTTGCAGCCCGTTCTGCCGATGTTGCCTTACTGGCAACCTCAGCGGGTGTTAAAGAGCTGACTTGGGGAAACTAAATGACCGTTACATCACTCGCAAAAGATAAGATTAAAGTACTACTACTCGAAGGTGTCCATGACAGCGCCATCGAGTTACTTAAGCAACAAGGCTATGATCAGCTCGAGATTCTCAAAGGCTCACTCGATGAAGATGAACTGTGCGAGAAAATCAAAGACGTACACATGATTGGTATCCGCTCGCGCACGCAGTTAACTGAGAAAGTGTTCGCTGCGGCAGAGAAGCTTATCGCGGTTGGATGCTTTTGTATTGGTACTAATCAAGTCGACTTAAAAGCCGCACAAAAGCACGGCGTAGTCGTATTCAATGCACCGTTTTCAAATACACGCAGCGTCGCTGAATTGGTGCTAGCCGAAACCATTATGTTGTTGCGTGGAATTCCGCAAAAAAACGCACAAGCGCATAAGGGAGGCTGGCTGAAGTCGGCCAACCATGCGTACGAGGTGCGCGGAAAAGTGCTTGGTATCGTCGGTTATGGTCATATCGGTAGTCAATTGAGCGTATTGGCTGAGCAGCTCGGCATGCAGGTTATCTATTACGATGTCGAGACCAAACTGCCTATGGGTAACGCGCGCTCTATCAAACGCCTGGATGATCTACTCGCAAAAGCCGATGTGGTGACTTTGCACGTGCCAGAAACACCCTCAACTCGCTGGATGATAGGTTCTGCCCAACTGGCTAAAATGAAGCCAAATAGTTTGCTGATTAATGCTTCTCGTGGCACCGTCGTTGACATCGAAGCGCTTGCTGAAGCATTAACTAGCGGTCATTTAGCCGGAGCCGCAATCGACGTATTCCCAGTCGAACCGCAGAGCAACCAAGACACCTTTGAATCACCGTTATGTGGTATCGAAAACTGCTTACTAACGCCGCATATTGGTGGCTCGACTGTTGAGGCACAAGAAAATATTGGTATCGAAGTCGCCGGTAAGCTGGTGCATTACTCTGATAACGGTTCAACGCTGTCGGCGGTGAATTTTCCGGAGGTCTCATTACCACAGCACGCAACCGCTCGTCGTTTATTGCATATCCATAAAAACCAACCCGGTATGATGAATGCGATTAACGGTATCTTAAGTGATTTTGAGATTAACGTCGCAGGCCAATATCTACAGACAGATGAAAACGTCGGTTATGTGGTGATGGATATCGATACCGACAATGGCACCGAACTGCTCGAAAAAATGAAAGCGATTCCGGGCACGATCCGTGCCCGGCAATTGTTCTAAGGGGCCTTGTCACCTTTGACTGTGCGCTCGATGCTCTCGGGAGAGACATGGCGCACATCTTTTCCTTTAACAAAAAAGATGATGTATTCGGCAATATTCTGGCAACGATCGCCCATGCGCTCCAGTGAACGCGCGGACCACAATACGTTCATAATTTTAGGAATTGAGCGCGAATCTTCCATCATGTAAGTCATCAACTGACGTGTCAGTGCCTCATACTGACGGTCCGCCTGCTCATCTTGGCGGTGTACTTCATAGGCAGCATCAAGATCCATGCGGGCAAACGCGTCGAGTACCTTACGTAACATTGTCAAAATTTGATGACCTAAATTCTCTAAGCTGACCAGTAACTGCTGTTGATCATTACTGAAGCTCTCCTTCGCCACTTTAGCAATGCGCTCAGCTTCATCACCAATACGTTCTAAATCAGCAATCGTCTTGATAATGGCAATAACTAACCGCAAGTCACTGGCGGCGGGCTGTCGTTTGGCAATAATGTGCACGCATTCTTCGTCAATTTGGACTTCGAGTTTATTGACCTTGTGGTCATTACTCAGCACTTTTTCAGCTAACTCAACATCAGCGGTTTGAATCGCGGTAATGGCATCGCTTAATTGTTGCTCAACTAAACCACCCATACTCAATACGCGGTTACGCACGGCTTCCAACTCCTCGTTAAACTTGTTGGAAATGTGCTTACCCATGTTTAATTTATCCATGCCTGTACTCCTTAACCGTACCGTCCAGTGATGTAATCTTCCGTACGTTTTTCCATGGGCGTGGTAAACAACGTGTCGGTGTTGGCATATTCAATGAGCTGACCCATATACAAGAATGCGGTCTGATCAGACACACGTGCCGCCTGTTGCATGTTGTGCGTGACAATCACGACGGTATATTTTTGCTTTAAATCGGTGATGAGCTCTTCAATCGTCAATGTCGAAATCGGGTCCAACGCTGAGGTCGGCTCATCTAACAGTAAAATTTCCGGCTCAATCGCGATCGACCGAGCAATGACCAAGCGCTGCTGCTGACCACCCGATAAGCTAAAGGCACTCGCATTCAGTCGATCTTTTACCTCATCCCACAGTGCCGCGCCTCTCAGCGAGCGCTCAACAGCCTCGTCCAACACACGGCGATCTTTAACGCCTTGCAAACGCAAACCATAGACCACGTTCTCATACACCGATTTTGGAAAAGGATTTGGGCGCTGGAAAACCATACCAATACGGCGTCGTAACGCGGCAACATCCACGCCCTTGTCATAGATGTTTTTACCGTGCAGTAAAATATCGCCTTTAACTTTGCAGCTCTCAACCAGATCGTTCATGCGGTTTATGCAGCGCAGCAATGTCGATTTACCACAGCCAGATGGACCAATGAATGCAGTGACACCGTGTTTAGGGACACTCATCGAGATGTCGTGCAACGCACGATCTTCTCCATAGTATAGACTCAAATTCTTAATTTCGAGTGCGCGCTGTTCGTCTGTTAAATTCGCCAGATCCAATTTTTCGCTGGCGCTATTTGGACTAACCGAAATCATCAATGCTGCCCTTCTATTGGTAAGTGATTATTGCTCAAGTGCACGATATTTCTCGCGTAAGTGATTACGCACACCGATAGCCGTAAGGTTGAGCCCTACTATCACAGTAATCAGTAAAAACGATGTGGCATAAACCAATGGCCGCGAAGCCTCTACGTTTGGACTCTGAAAGCCGACATCATAAATATGGAATCCTAAATGCATAAACTTGCGATCAAGGTGGAAGTAAGGAAAGTTACCATCAACCGGAAGCATTGGTGCAGATTTAACCACGCCCACCAACATCAACGGCGCCACTTCGCCTGCCGCCCGTGCCACAGCAAGAATAAGGCCGGTCATTATTGCCGGAGACGCCATTGGCACGATAATTCGCCAGATGGTTTCCCACTTGGTGGCGCCTAGCGCAAGCGAACCTTCACGCAAGGTACTTGGAATACGGGCAAGCCCTTCCTCCGTTGATACAATCACCACTGGCAAGGTTAAGATCGCTAAGGTAATCGCAGACCACAGCACGCCTGGTGTACCAAAAGTTGGATTCGGTAATGCCTCAGGATAAAACACCTGGTCAATGCTTCCCCCCACCATATAGACGAAAAAGCCGAGACCAAATACCCCATAAACGATTGAAGGCACGCCGGCGAGGTTAATCACGGCAATCCGAATCAGCTTGGTCACCGGATTTTTGCCTGCGTACTCGTGTAAGTAAATCGCCGCAACCACACCAAAAGGTGTGACAATGACCGACATCAACAACACCATGAAAACCGTGCCAAAGATGGCTGGAAAAACACCGCCTTCAGTATTCGCCTCGCGGGGTGGTTCAGAGACAAACTTGCCAATCTGTTGGAAGAAGTGGCCGATCTTTGCAAGTAAATGCATATCGTTCGGGAAGTTAACATCCAACACACGGTACAACGGGATAGCGACCTCTTCTCCTCGAAAGTCCTCGACAATAAGCGTATCGCGCGAGGCTTTATCGCGTATCGCAAACAGCTGCTTTTCTAGCTGTTGATAATCGGCTTGTAGCCGTTCTCGCTCCGCATCAAGTTCTGCCAGCGCCTGTTCAGTTAATTGACCTTCTAATTTTAAGCGACGCTCCTCGAGACCTAACTCACTCAGCAGGTAGTTAATACGACCGATCTCATCTTCTTGCAGATCCAGACCTTGCTCATGCAGTTCGACAGCGCGCTCAACACGTTCAAATAAGACGTCGCGAAAATCACGCTCTTGGTGATTAGCAATTCGCTCACCCTGTTGTTCAATGGCGACGATACGACCATAAAAGTTGCCGTCTTTTGTACGTTCGATTATCGCCATATCGGTTGGTGTTTGATCGTCAATGATGGTTGGCTCAACGACCCAAGTAAAATCCAACGGCACGTATTCACGGTTACCGATTTTCATCAAGTAACGTGTAATTAATTCACCTTCGCTTGCATCGACCTCAACACCCGATTGACGAACACGGTCAATAGGCACTTCCTCGCTATCGTAGACTTCGCCAATTAACGTACGTGTCTCGCCCGTTGTCGTTTCGATGGTCATTTGATGAATCGCTGTCGGCCAGAAAAATGATAATCCGCGCCAGCCAATCATTAACACTAAGCCTATGACCGCCACCAAGCTCACGCTTACCGCGCCAGCCGTCAACCAAATCCAAGGCTTTCCAGTTCTAAACCATTGCTTCATGAGTAACCTCTAACTGTCAGCCTACATCGAACTGTATTTGTCGCGTAACCGCTGACGGACAAATTCGGCGATGGTGTTAAAGAAGAACGTGAAGATAAACAACACGAATGCAGCTAAGAACAAGATGCGGTAATGCGAACTCCCCACTTCAGACTCTGGCATCTCCACCGCGATGTTTGCTGATAAGGTGCGCATACCCTCGAAAATATTCCAATCCATAATCGGTGTATTGCCGGTCGCCATCAGTACAATCATAGTCTCACCGACGGCGCGTCCTAAACCCATCATCACCGCCGAGAAGATACCCGGACTAGCTGTCAGTAACACGACTTTTGTCAGGGTCTGCCAAGGTGTGGCACCGAGCGCTAACGAGCCATTGGAAAGATGCTTAGGGACACTGAATACCGCATCTTCAGCAATAGAGAAAATGGTCGGTATCACGGCAAACCCCATTGCAATCCCGACGACCAATGAGTTCCTCTGATCGAAGGTGACGCCAAGCTCATTGGTCAAATAGCCACGCACATTACCATCAAATAACTGTGCTTCCACCCACGGACTCATCGAGAACGATAACCAGCCAACGAATAATACAAGCGGCACAAGAATGAGCGACGCACGTCCCTCGCCTAACGTAGTGCGGATATGGGACGGCAGTAACTGCCAAAGTGCTGCGAAGCCAATAATCGACAACGGCGTTAAGATAATCACCGCAAGCACACCGGGTAAGTAAGCTTCAATGATTGGTGCTAGCCAAAGTCCCGCCAAGAAACCTAGGATAACCGTGGGTAAGGCTTCCATGATTTCCACGGTCGGCTTAACCACCTTGCGCACTGAAGGCGACATAAAGTAAGCCGTGTAAACCGCCGCCGCCAAGCCAATCGGCACGGCAAACAACATCGCATAAAGAGCGGCTTTTATTGTACCAAATGAAATAGGTACCAGACTAAACTTAGGCTCGAAGTCATCTGAGCCCGATGTCGACTGCCAGGTGTAAGAAGGTTCTGGATAACCTTCATACCACACTTGTTGCCACAGCCCACTCCAAGTCACTTCAGGATGCTCGTTATTCAGTTTAAACAACGTCAGCTCATTCCCCGCTTCGGCTAACAGGTGGTTAGCACGCGGGTCAATAGTGATCATCTGTGTGTCTAGGTTAGGCAGTGCTTCATGATACAGATCGGCCTCTGATGTGGTATGAAACACGTTGAGTTTGCCATCATTGGTCACCGCATAAAACGTACGACGGTAGTCTTCGACTTCTAAATCAATAATCGGCCCGCCTGCATCAAACTGACGAATATACTTAAACGTTCGGCCTTCATCGGTGGGGACTTCAAACCATTGTGAGATAATGCCACTTTCATGCGTGACCAATACGGTCGCGGCCCCCGGCATCAAGTGTAATGACTGTGCCTGGCCGAACTGCCGTCCGTTAAGCGTGATTACTTGGCTTTCACTGACTGTACCCGACATGCTGACGGCATATACCACAATACGGTTATTTATAAGCGCAAACACTTTGTTTAAATCGGGCGTAACCGCGATATCGCGTATAGCAGCGTTCAGTGTACGCTGCTCATATTTAGGTGTGAGTGATGTCTCACCCGTCAAAAAGTTTTGCTCTGCCGCAAACTTTGTGATTAATAACGTATCAGCGCCAGTGACAGCGGCCATCAACATGCCCTCTCCATCCGTGGCATAGGCTAACTGTTCCAGTGCACGCCCTTGCTGATCAACTTGCAGAGGTCGCTCGTCATTGAGTGTCTCAAAGCGCGGTACAATGAGTCGTTCGACTTGACGAGTGCCTTGAGTACGAGCTGTTTCAGGAAAAGTTACTGTGAACTTGGGTTGCACGATAATGGCTTCACCATTATCCAAACCATAGACGAACTGTTGATTGACCGGTAAGGACCGCGCAAAACTGGTAATTTGCCCCTCTGGCACCAACATACGTTGTTCGATGATGTCGCCCGTATTGCGGTCTGCAAACTTATTATCTTGTAAGGCAAAAAACTCGCCCTGACCCGATGCGCCAAAGCGATAACCAATTTCGGCCTGTTCTTCCATCCCGAGCGCTAAGGTTTGGTCGTTGGCTTTGATTTCAAAGCTATGTATCGGCTTAACCGAAGCCGACTCAAAAATGGGTTGTACAACGTAAAGTAGATAGAAAAATATCAACAACAGCGCAACAAGTACCAGCACACCACCTGTCGTAACGCCGACACGAGCGAGTCTATCTTTTATTAGGCGCGTTTGGTTCGCTTTAAGCTGCTGTTCTGTCTGACTTTCCATACCTTTCCTATTAACGTGTTAAGCCAGCGCATAAGCGCTGGCTATTTACATTCTAACACTACTCTATTCTGCGTTATGTAAGCCCAGCTTCTTTAACTCGGCATCAACAACCGCACGTGGCAATGCAATGTAGCCGTCTTTGTCGACAATATCCTGTCCTTGTTGCGACAGAATCATTTTGACGAATTCAGCTTCCGCTTTACTCAACGGTTGATTTGGATGTTTGTTCAAGTACACATATAGGAAACGCGCCAACGGATATTTACCCGCCAATGCATTTTCACGGGTTGCTGAAACAAATTCGTGACTGTCACCGCGTGCAATCGGTACCGCCCGAACACCTGAAGTCACGTAACCGATGCCTGAGTAACCCACGGCATTCAGCGACGTTGAGACCGATTGTACAACAGAGGCAGAGCCAGGTTGCTCATTTACATTGGCCTTAAAGTCACCGTCACATAGGCCCGCTTCTTTAAAGTAACCATAAGTACCTGACACCGAATTACGACCGTACAGTTGCAGATCTTTACTCGCCCAATCACCTGTTAAGCCGAGTTGCCCCCAGCGGGTGACTGGCTCTGAAAAGCCACATTTGCGTGTCGAAGAAAAGATGCCATCCACTTCTGCAATCGACAGCCCTTCAATCGGGTTATCTTTATGAACAAACACCGCGAGCGCATCAATAGCCACGCGAATCGGTGTAGGCTTATAACCATGCCGCTGTTCAAATGCTTCTATTTCTTTTGACTTCATCGCGCGGCTCATCGGACCGAAGCTCGCTGTACCTTCGGTCAATGCGGGAGGTGCCGTCGAGGAGCCCGCAGCCTGAATTTGGATGTTTACGCTAGGGTACATGCGTTTAAACTCTTCACCCCAGAATGTCATCATGTTGGCTAAGGTATCAGAACCTACAGAGGATAGATTGCCGGACAAGCCCGACACTTTCTCATATTTAGGTAAATCATCTGTCGCGTGTGCAGGACCTGCCAGAGCGATTACCGCACTGACGCCTAAGAGCTGTTTGACTGCCTTGTTGAACCTGTTCATGGTATGTGTCCTTATGTGACCTTCACGAAACGAGTTGATCGTATTTTCAGCAGTTTATGAGATTTGTGTGACAGTTTGATGACAATTATGACAAAAAAAAGTCAGTTTAGTGACGTTTACCAGTCACTCTGAGTCCCGCCGGCAGCCTAAACCAAAAGCGCGAACCTTTACCCAGCGCGCTATTAACTTGTAGCTCACAGTTATGATGTTGCAGCGCTTGCTTAACGATAGACAAACCTAAGCCCGTTCCGCCTCGCTCACTATTTCTATCTTTATCAACACGGTAAAAACGTTCGGTTAAACGAGGTAAATGCTCGGAGCCAATTCCTGGACCGGTATCCTCAACACTAAACTCAACTTCGCTACCAACCATTTGCCACGTGACGCGAATATCACCACCTTCTTGGTTATATCGAATCGCGTTAGTGATAAGGTTTTGCATAGCGCTTCGTAGCGCATCCTCTTTACCATAGACCTTAATTGGAGCAACTTCGAAGTGGACATTAATTGATTTTGCTTTTGCTAACTTTTCAGCTTCAGTTTGTAGTTGCTGCAATAGCACTGGCGCATCGACGACCCGATCAAATACATCATGAGAAGGCGTTTCCATGCGCGACAGCTCTAATAATTGATCGATCAGTAGACGCATGCGTTCACTTTGACGCTGCATCTCACCGACCGCTTTAGTCATCATCGCCGGCGGTGTCATTGAGGGATCTTCGACCATTTCTAGGTAACCTTGCAGTACCGTCAATGGGGTCTTTAACTCGTGTGAAACATTGGCGACAAAATCTTTACGTAAGTTGTCCAACTGCTTTATTTGCGTTACATCACGCGCAACCAATAGGTACTGGTCGTCACTGTAAGGCATAACGCGAATTTCGATATCAAGCGAGTCGCGCGCTGGAGAAGGTATCGTAAGTGCTTCCTCAAAGTTACCTTTACTCAGATAACTGAAAAACTCAGGATGACGAATTAGGTTTGATAACCTCATGCCGGCATCATCTGGCCATTTTAGCCCAAAATAGAATTGCGCGAGTTGGTTGCTCCACAATAGTGAGCCATCGCGTCGGAACACGATGGCTGCATCTGGCAACGCTTCGGCCGCCTCACGGAAGCGACGGAGTAACTGAGCTAACGATCGACGCCTTTGCTGGCTTCGACGTTGATTACGGTAAATGCCATCGTAGATATAAGACCAACTACCAGGTGCCGTCGGTGGCATCATATTGCGGCTATTCCAAAGCCAATCGGTCAGCTTTTGTTGGTAGTAATAATGCCAGACCAATAGACCCGCCATGGATAGCGACATCGCCTGCCAAAATATATCGAAAATGGCACCGACAATAGCAAAAGGCACTAAGTAAAGCACTAACCCCTTAAGTGCGCCGAAGCTACTATATTCCCTATCCATAAACGTCTAGTTACCGGCTCGAAAAGCGATAGCCGACGCCACGAACCGTCTGAATCAAACGATCGTAACCGTGCTCATGTAATGCTTTACGGAGGCGACGAATGTGGACATCAACCGTACGGTCTTCTACATAGACGTTAGTTCCCCAAACTTGGTCAAGTAACTGTTCGCGGCTATAAACACGCTCGGGATGAGTCATGAAAAAGTGCAACAGTTTAAACTCGGTAGGGCCCATGTCGATACTACTCTCCTGAGTAGAGATGCGGTGTGATACAGGGTCGAGTTTCAAACCTTCTATCTCGAGCGGCTCATCAAGTACCGTCGGAGCAACGCGACGAAAAACTGCGCGCATACGTGCCATGAGTTCTTTCGGAGAAAATGGCTTAGTGATGTAGTCGTCGGCACCGACTTCGAGTCCGCGCACCTTATCTTCTTCCTCACCGCGTGCTGTTAGCATGATAATCGGAATATTACGGGTGAAATCATCGCTTTTGATTTTCTTAGCGAGTAGAATGCCTGAGCCCCCCGGTAACATCCAGTCCAGAAGAACCATGTCTGGATAAGGTTCTGCAATTTTTGCTAGACCACTGTCATAGTCTTTAGCTTCAACGGCTTGGTAGCCGTGTTGCTCCATAACAAAACTCAGCATTTCGCGAATTGGTGCTTCATCTTCTACTATGAGAATTCTACGCGGCATTGATTGGTTTCCTGACTCGTTAAACTATGCGACATAGTATTAACAATTATTATGACAGTTTTATTAAACTAGGTCACTTTTGTGACATTGTCACGATTTCATTGCAGCCACTGCAGTAACTGATGTAGAAGCGGTAGCGTCACGAACGCCAGTAAGATTCCATAGCCGACCATGGCGGCCGACAATATGGGTGCCAAACCGGCCATTATGGCAACGGCGCCCGCCGTAATCATGGGCGGCATTGCGGCTTCAAAAATAGTGACTTGCACCAGAGTGGATTCAATACCCGTGGTAGATGCCAATACCAACAATGTCACCGCGGGCATCACCAGTAATTTCAGCAGCAAGCCGACGGTGAGTGGTGTTTTACTGCCTTTCGGTAAACGGAATTTTAACTGAAACCCGACAGCGACCATGATGACAGGCACCAACGTGACTGCCAGCGACTCGGTGAGTACCGAGAACACCTTGGGGTAAGCCATATCCTTGATAATTAGAGCGATTATCAGCGCAATGAACGGTGGAAACAGCACGATTTTCTTGATGATATCCATAATGCGCGGACGCTCTGCAGACTCACCGGCAGCAAGCGGACGATACAGCGCTATGATAATTGTTGAATAAATAGCTAATCCAAAAAAAGAGCCGAACTGGTCGTAGAGCAGTCCATATACAATCGCATCACTACCATAGAAGGCTTCAATCATCGGGAAGCCAAAAAATGATGTGTTTCCAAGTGGTACACAGATCAGCAGCGCACCCGTCACCTCGCGCGACCAATTGAACCAACGACTTAGCAGCAACACCATAACTGCACTCATTGCCAGCAATAGCCACGGGGTAATAATTGGAATAATGAGATCGGAAGAAAAGTGTAAATCAGGGATCTTGGTAAAAATAACCCCCGGTAAAGCAGCGTAAATGACGTACAAATTGAGCACTTGCGCAGTGTTATCAGGGAACTTCCCAGCGCGTTTAATCACCACTCCAATCAACAAATAGATGGCAAGTACAATAAGATTCGTCATGACGTCACTCGATTATCTGGCTCAATAGATAGAGCAGCCAAAGGGTGGCTGCTCATCGCCTATCTATCTTACCAAGAAAAATCGTGACGTATACCGATAGAAAGGTAGTCTTCTGTTAACTGCTGCCGGATATCGCGGTTACGCGCGGTGTAAAAAGCAAACAAACGCGTATTGTCGCCGAGATAATAATCACTTCCGACAGAGATCGAATGATCTCGGTCGTCATCTTTAATAACTTGATACTGAATCTTAGGCACCCACGCCCCATAGCGTTTTGCGGCACTGACCAAAACGCCCTGAGCACTGATAATACCATCAACTGACTGATAATCTTGCGCAGCAAAACCGAGCTTAATATCATTCACTTTAGTAGCGAAAGAGAATTGCACGATGTCAAAGCCATCGACCTCATTATCAAATGCTAGCGCGGCATAGATGTCGCTGCTTTTGAGCTTCTCATCACCGTAGATCAGACCAAAGGATTGACCATTATCTACGCCTTCATCGTCCGAAAACACGTAGGTAAAGCCCAGTTTGAAGCCTTTATAGGCGGGCGAGTAATAAGTCAGACTGTTATCAGCGCGAACTTCACCTTCGAACAAGTACTTAAGGTCTGCGGTATAGTCTTTGAACTGGTCAATAGCGCCTTGAGAGTCTTTCAGGAAGGTATCGTAACGGCCCAGCATGACAGTACCAAAGTCGCCACGTAAACCAACGATTTGATTACGGTCACTAATAGAGTCATCTTCATCAAAGCCTGCGAGGTCTACGCCCCACTCAAATTGATAGAACACTTCAAGATTATTATCGAGCGACTGCTGGCCTTTTAAGCCAAAGCGTGAAGAGTAGCTTTTGACCTCCGTATCATCTTGGTCCGCAATATCGCTGTATAACAAGCCGACGTTGGCACGACCATAAACAGTAAGCGCATCACTGTTATCGTCAGCGTATGCGCTTACCGAGCTGCACACCAGTGCTGCATACATAAAATATCGAAACATAAAATCCACACGATTGTTTCAGTTATTAATCGTAGTTTACGGGCTTCTTAGGAAACTACGCCTAAAAATGAACGTTTAGTTAAAACACCGTGTAGATTTTATTACAGTTTTCTTACTTTATGTACCTTTTATTGCAAAAGTGTGACTAATTCATTGCGGTTTCGTTAACGCGCTGTTGGTAATCGACCTGACTCTTTGCGTACCGCTGCCACTGCTGCGCTGCCGCCTTACTCTCGGGGAATTCA
This sequence comes from Idiomarina sp. UBA3162, assembly GCF_002364475.1. Lineage (NCBI taxonomy): Bacteria > Pseudomonadati > Pseudomonadota > Gammaproteobacteria > Alteromonadales > Idiomarinaceae > Idiomarina > Idiomarina sp. UBA3162. The sequence continues at coordinate 65,577 of NZ_DEYI01000019.1, read as the reverse complement.
ATGGCTTTAGCAAATGAGTCAACAGCGTCCTCATAATGACGCTGGTTAACTGCGGCCATTCCCTGAAGTAACCATAAGTTACCCTCATTACGCACCTCACCCTTCTCAAGGGCCTTTTTAGCTAACATGGTCGCGCGCTCGTTTTTGTCCAGATTGAGTGCAACGTGTGCTGCCTGAGCTAGCATCTCACCATCTTCGCTAACTTCGTCAGCCCATAAATAAGCATCCAGCGCTTGCTGATATTCCCGCGCCTGCATCAAACTTTGCGCATAGAACTTACGGTTGGCTAAATTCGCTTCCATTTTTTCAGCGTCAAAGCCATCTCGCATAATTTTTGCAGCTTTGTAAGGCAACTGATTAATATAATAAACCTGAGCAAGATTACGTAATTCTCCTGCCGTATCGATGAACCCTTGCTGGTTTGCGGCTTCAAGCACTGCCAGTTGCTTTTTACTCTGCTCAAGTTGGCCATAAACTCCTGCTAGTTGTAGCCAATATTCCGGTTTACTATAGAGTTTTACTAAACGCTCCAGTACCGCTGCCACTTGCTCAGTTTGCTTCAGTTCATAATGAATAGCGCGAGCGAGTATTAACCAGTTCTCTTGTGGCGCTTTGTCTTCTTGATCAGCTGCCGTAATTGCTTTCTGAATAAATGGCAATGCTTCAGCAAACTGTTCAGCTTGGTATAATGCTTGAGCTTTAAGTACCCACGCTTTACTCAACTCGTCCGCCTTAGCGACCTTTTCCCAACGGTCCAAGTAACCGAGTGTCTCCTCGAAATCGCCTTGGGTCAGACTTAACTGTGCCAGGCTAAACAATGTGTTCTTTTTTAAAGAGACAGGAATCGGCGACTCCTCAACCACCTTGGCAAAGTAATCGATGGCTTTATCCACTTGCTCGTTGTCGTAATAGGTGTAGCCGTAGAAGTTCCAGAGCATCGCACGTTCATAGCTATTCATGCTATCTGCACGATCCTCGACCGACTTCAACGCAGCTAAACCGGCTTGCACACCATTATCTTCTGCTTCTTTTTGTGCACGAGCTAACTGGCTATATACTTTCTCACGCAATGCCGGTACGCGTTCCGTTGTCTGGGCCAGCACAGGCTGAACGAGCGTTGTACCTACAACCCAAGCAATTACGCCACTTAATAAAAGATGTTTCATTGCTCACCTCACCTTAATTCATTTCGAAGGTCATGCGGTTGCGGACCCCTTCTACTTCTACCGGCTCACCGTCGATAACCCGTGGCTTATACTTAAACTTCAACACCGCTTCCATGGCTGAGTCCTCAAATATCCCCTGTGGCTCTGCTTCAACAACCACGGGGTTTTTCACCGAGCCCTGTTTGGTCACAGTAAACTCGACTACCACATAGCCCTCAATTCCTCGTTGCAGCGCACGACGAGGATACGTCGCCTGAACTTTAACGATAGGCAAATACTCGCCATCGCTCGCTTGTAGAGACGCGCCATTACCAATATCCGCACTGGCGCTGACATCGGCGCTAAAGTCATACGACCCCGAGCTATCCGTATCAACATCCGAACTCATGTCGGGTTGTGGTAAGTCTTCCGGTGGCTGCTCAGGTTCCGGCGGACGTTCTGGTTTGCGTTCTTTTTCCTGCACCTGTTCAGGTTCAGGTGTGCGCACAAAGTCCAAAACACTGCCCTTTACCGGCTCCGACATCGCGCCCTCGCCTGAGCTAATTAACGACTGCATTAAATAGAACAGCCCAATGGTGACTGCGGCGGCAACTAATAGCGCGGCAATATATCTCATAGTTACTGCTCATCCGTTGCTACTGAAACATCAAACACGCCGGCAGCACGTGCCGCATCCATGACCTCAATTAAGGTCTTAGTATTTGATTCCTCATCCGCTTGAATAACGACGGATCCTTGCGGATTTTCGGCATAAAGACGTTCGATATTCGCTTGAACCGCACGTAAATCAATCTGACGCTTATTAATCCAAACTTCATTCGAGTCACTGATTGCCACCAAAATATTGGCGCGATTCTTCTGCACAGCAGTCGCTGCGTCTGGACGGTTAACATCAATACCCGACTCTTTCACGAATGAGGCTGTCACGATGAAGAAGATCAACATGATAAAAACGACGTCGAGCATCGGCGTCATGTCGATAGCGCTCTCTTCTTCTTCAACTAAGTTGGCAAAATGCTGTTTCATATCAGTGACGCTCCAATAAAATTCGATCTTCTAGTTTCATTCGCTCGCGGCGTGTCGTCCGTTGCAACCAAGTTGCGGCGAATACTCCAGATAGTGCTCCGACCATACCGGCCATCGTTGGGATTGTGGCTTTAGAAACACCCGATGCCATTGAGCGAGCACTTCCTGTACCTGTGATAGCCATCACGTCAAACACTTCGATCATGCCGGTCACGGTACCCATTAATCCAAGCAAAGGACACAAAGCGACTAATGCCTTTATCACTGGCAGGTTGCCGCCTAGCCCCAGCGCAACACGAGAAATCATCGCCTGACGAATTTGTTCAGCATTCCACGACGATTTATCGTCACGCTCTTTCCAGCGTTTGCGCGCATCTTTGACCGCTTTACGGTGGCCATTGAAAAAGTAGAAAATTCGCTCGAGTATCATCAGCCACATGCTGAAGATTAGGATTCCGATGACCAGCAGGACATGCCCGCCGGCCTCGATGAAATCTCTAATCGCATTGCTGAATTCAATCAGAAATAACACGACTATTCTCCTCGCTCAGAGCGTTCAGCAATAATGCCTGATGCTTGCTCCTGCAAAATGTGGATCATGTTTTTACTGCGTGTATGTAACATTGCGAATAGCAACGTCATCGGAATCGCGACAACAAGACCGAGTACTGTAGTCACCAATGCTTGCGAGATACCACCCGCCATCATTTTCGGGTCACCCGTACCAAACAAGGTAATTGCTTGGAAGGTATTAATCAT